>CAMEUD010000043.1 GCA_945937975.1 uncultured Clostridia bacterium | reverse complement strand
AGGAAAAACCGAGTGTTTAAACCGAAATTTTGAACGCATTGTATTCAAAATAAGTATAAGCGAGAGTTTTGACACCATAGCGAGCCTTGTTCTTTGGGCTCTTTTATTACATTAAATTTTATTTATGTGGTTAATTTTGTGTTTTTAATGTATTTTTTATTCATCAATATCTGTATCATCAAGGCGAAGGGCATCACTGTTGAGTAATTCTTTGTTTTGTGTGATAAGTGGTTTTATGCTCATATAACCATATTTATCTCTTATTTTGTCTATTGCTTTATCTAATTTTTCTTTTTGAGTATTTTTTTGCTCAAATAAAGTTAATTGATTTATAGAATTTTCATTACACAAATTAGAAACTGATATTCTAACACTTCTAATTTGTGTTTTTTTGTCCCACATTTTTTCAATTAAATTTATTGCAGTATTAAAAATATCAAAAGAGTTATTTGTTGAATTTTCTATTGTGTGACTTTTTGTTATCCAAGTTAAATCATTTTTTCGTAATGAGATTTGAAAAGTTGAGCCAACAACACATTTTTTTCTTAGTCGTGTTGCAATTTCATCGCACAAAAACATAACAACAGTTTTCATTTCTTGCATATTTTTGACATCAACAAGCGTTGTTGTCCCATTGCCTATACTTTTTGCTTGGGCAGAATCATTTGCAAATGCAACTTCATCATCATTTATTCCGTTTAATTTGTCATGCAGTTGTTCACCAATTACACCAAATTTTGTTTTTAACAAATTTTTATCACAATTTGCTAAGTCGCCAAGTGTAAAAATGTTAAGTTTGTTTAATTTGGGTTCTAGTTTTCTTCCAATTCCAATAATGCTCCCAAGTGGAAGTGGATAAACCATATTTTTATATTTTGAAAATGGTATTTCTGTTACAGCATCTGGTTTTTTCATATCACTACCAAGTTTTGCAAAAGTTTTTGTAAAACTTATGCCAACAGAAATTGTTACACCAATTTCTTCTTTTATTCTTTTTCGTAAAATATTAGCGATTTCTAATGGTGTTCCAAAAAATTTGGCAGTGTCTGTTATATCTAGCCAACATTCATCAATGCCAAAAGGCTCAACTTTATCTGTATATTCTTCATATATTTTTCTTATTCTTTTTGAGTATTTTTCATATATGTCGTGATGAGGTCTAACACAAACAAGGTCAGGGCATTTTTGTTTTGCTTGATAAATTATATCGCCAGTTTTTACACCAAAACTTTTTGCAAGATTATTCTTGGCAAGTACAATGCCATTCCTTTTAGATTTTTCGCCAGTTACAGCAACAGGCAAATCTTTTAGTGAAGGATTTAATGCACATTCGCAAGATGCAAAAAAATTGTTTACATCGCAATGCAGTATAATTTTATGTTTTGTTTGCATTTTATCTCTCCTTTTTGTTATACTTATTATACTCAAATTATGTAAATATATTTTAACACACATAATATGACAATATGGAAATAATTTATGAAAATTTTATTTAAAAACGCAAAAATTTTAAATTTAGAAAATACAGCAAAATTAGATTTTGGCAATGTTGTAGTAACAAATAACATAATTAGTTATGTTGGGAAAGATATACCAAATGAAAGTTTTGATAAGACAATAGATGTTAATGGAAATATCTTGATGCCTGGTTTTGTGGATACCCATTGTCATAGCCCAATGACAATATTAAGAAGCTTAAAAGATGATGCAAAATTAGATGATTGGTTATTTAATAATATGATACCAGCAGAAAGTAAACTTACTCCGAAAGATATTTATTGGGGAGAAAAGCTTGCAATTTTGGAATATTTAAGTGCAGGTATCACAACTATTGAAGAAGGATATTTTTTTAATGATGAAATATGCAAAGCATTAAATGAATGTGAATTTAGAGCAAGAGTTGGCTTTGGACCAACAACCAGAGATGTTGGTATGAGCAATCAAGAATATTTGAAAAAAGAATACGAAATTATTAATCAATACGAAAAAAATGGATTGATAAAATCAAATTGCTTTATTCATTCAATTTATACAACAACAGATGAGCTTATATCAGAATGTGTGGATTTTACAGCAAAGCATAATATTCCACTTTCAATTCATCTTTGTGAAACTTTGAAAGAAGTTGGAGATTGCACAGTAAAGAATAATGGTAAAACTCCACCACAATATTTGGAAGATTTAGGCTTTTTTGATAGATATAACACACTTTGTTATCATTGTGTTCATATGGACAAAGACGATTTACAAATACTTGCCGATTACAATTCAAGTGTTTCAACTTGTCCTTCAAGTAATATAAAACTTGCAAGTGGAATTGCTCCAATCTATGCAATGCAAAATAAAGGTCTTAACATAACTATTGGAACAGATGGTGTTGCATCAAATAATAGTTTGGATATGTTCAAAGAAATGTTTTTGGTTGCAACATTAAGCAAAGTAAATATTTACAACGCTGAAGTTGTGTCAGCAAGTGATGTTCTAAAAATGGCAACTATAAATGGAGCAAAAGCATTAGGATTTAATTCTGGTGAGATAAAAGTTGGCAAACTTGCAGATATAATATTGATTGATATAAATAAACCACATTATTACCCACAACAAAATTTGATTTCAAATCTTGTTTATGCAGGTAAAAGTAGTGATGTTTATCTTACAATGATAAATGGCAAGATAAAATATTATAATGGTGAATATTTTATCGGTGAAGAAAAAGAAAAAATATATGACGAAGTAATAAAAATAAGGGAGAGAATTACAAAATGAAAATAGACGAAACATTGTCAAGTGAATTTGGTATAAGGTTAGATAGAGTTCAAAATATAATTGAGCTTATTGATGAAGGTTGCACAATTCCTTTTATTGCAAGATATAGAAAAGAAATGACAGGAAGTTTAGATGACCAAGTTTTAAGAGAAGTTTTTGACAGATTAACATATTTAAGAAATTTGGAAAAGAGAAAAGAAGAAGTAGAAAACTCAATAAAAGAACAAGAAAAATGGACAGATGAACTTGCTGAAAAACTATCTAATGCAAAAACTTTAACAGAAGTTGAAGATATTTATCGTCCATACAAACCAAAGAGAAAAACAAGAGCATCAGTTGCTATTGCAAAAGGTCTTGAACCACTTGCAGATATTTTACAAGCACAAGAAATAAGACAAGATATTTTGGAAATTGCAAAAGATTATATAAATGAAGAAAAAGAAGTAAAGACAGCAGAAGAAGCACTTGCAGGAGCAAAAGACATTGTTGCAGAAAGAATAAGTGATGATAGTGAACTTAGGAAAATGCTTCGTGAGATGCTTTTGGAAAAAGCCGATATAAAAACCGAATTATTGGACCACGAAGGCAAAGAAACTTATGAAATGTATGCTGATTACACAGAACCAGCTTGCAAAATGCCAAGCCACAGAATACTTGCCATAAATCGTGGAGAAAACGAAGAATGTTTAAAGGTTAGTGTGGTTATTGACCCAAAAATTACTATTGCTCAAATTGAAGCATTATATCTAAAGGAAAATAAATATACTTACGATATAATGAAAGAAGTTATTGAAGATAGTTATGATAGATTATTATTCCCATCACTTGAAAGAGAACTAAGAACAACATTAACAGACAAGGCAAACGAACAAGCAATAAAAATGTTTGAAGTAAACTTAAAACCACTTTTATTGCAAGCTCCATTAAAAAACAATGTTATTATGGGGTTTGACCCAGGATATAGAATGGGTTGTAAAATTGCTGTAATTGACAAAAAGGGTGATGTTTTGGATACTTCTGTTGTATATCCAACTCCACCAAAAAGTTTAACAGAAGAAAGTATTGAAATCTTAAAGAAGATGATTGAAAAAAATCATGTTGATATTATAGCAATCGGTAATGGTACAGCAAGTAAAGAAAGTGAAATCTTTGTTTGTGAGTTAATTAAACATATTTCTTTCCCAGTAAGTTATGCAATGGTAAATGAAGCAGGAGCATCTGTTTATAGCGCATCAAAACTTGGTGCACAAGAATTCCCTGATTATGATGTAAATCTTCGTAGTGCAGTAAGTATTGCAAGAAGACTTCAAGACCCACTTGCTGAACTTATCAAAATTGATGTAAAAAGTATAGGTGTTGGACAATATCAACACGATATGCCACAAAACAGACTTACTGAAGTTTTGACAGGTGTTGTTGAAGATTGTGTTAATAGTGTTGGTGTAGACTTAAACACAGCATCTCCAAGTTTGCTTAGTTATGTATCTGGAATGAATTCGTCTATTGCTAAAAATGTTGTTGCATATAGAACAAAGATTAAGCACTTTAATGATAGACAAGAACTTTTGTCAGTTCCAAAACTTGGACCAAAAGCGTTTGAACAATGTGCAGGATTTTTGCGTATCACAGATGGCGACAATGTTTTTGATAACACAGCAGTTCACCCAGAAAGTTATGAGTCTGCACAAAAACTTTTAGATTATTTCAAACTTAACAAAGAAGATATAAAAGAAGGAAAACTATCAAATCTTTCTTTGTTAGTTAAAAATGAAGGGGAAGAAAAGGTTGCCAATAAAATAGGTGTTGGTGTGCCAACGCTTCTTGATATGGTTGCAGAACTTACAAAACCAGGTAGAGATATTCGTGATACAATGCCAAAGCCTGTTCTTCGTGCAGAATTATTATCACTTGAAGACCTTAAAGAAGGAATGATTCTTACAGGTACAGTTCGTAATGTTATAGATTTTGGTGCATTTGTTGATATTGGAGTTCATCAAGATGGACTTGTGCATATTTCTCAAATTTGCGATAGATATATCAAACACCCAAGCGAAGTATTAAAAGTTGGAGATATTGTAACAGTAAAAGTAATTGGCGTTGATGTTGCCAAAAAAAGAATATCACTTTCTATGCGTGATATAGAAGAAAAAAAAGAAGTCAAAAATCAATAAATTGTTGACTATTGACAATATATATAGAGAGTGGTACAATTGTCAGAGAAAAGGAAGAATATATGAGAGCGAAAAAAACATATAAAATTTACGGAGTATTAAGTAAACTAGTTGGATTTATCGGCATTGCACTAGGAACTGGGTTAATAGTATTTGGTATTATGAATCCTTCGTTAGCAATTGTAATCCCATCTATTGTTGGTGGATTTTTGCTTGGTGTTGCCGGAATTACTGGCTCGGTTGTTTTGGAAGAAAAAGAAAAGAAAGCAAAAGGGACAAAACATCACAACCACAAAAGTTCATACACTATTGAAAGTTTAGAAAATGACCAACAAAATAGCATTGAAAATACAAACAATGTAAACACAAATTCCACAGTAGTTAATAAAGAAGTCAACAAAGATAACGGAATGGAATTATAATAAAAAGGGAAATTTTATGAAAAAATCAAAAATATTAAGAATTTGGTCGAATGTTGTTGGAGCAATTGGGTTATTAGCAACATTGACTATTATGGGTGTTGGAGTTTTATTGGCAGGAATTGCCACAATTCCAAGTTTTGTGCCATATATTATGATTGGTGCTTCTTTGCTTGCGGGTGTTTCTTCATTTGCTGGATGTGCGAAGTTAGACAAACTTGCTGGTCAAGAATTATATAAGGAAACACATCAAGATACAAAAACTCTTGAAGAAATTTTTGAAAATGATAAATATAAAATTATTGAAGAAGAAAAATCTGTATCGCCAACGAAAAATAATTTAAAGAATATGTCTCAAAAAGATATAAATAATAAAGATATTGTCGATAGCAACGGTTTGGAATTATAATAATTGGAGCGTGGGGTGATATATGAAAAAATCAAAAAAATTTAGAATTGGTAATATACTATTGAATATATTTGGGTTAGGTATCCTTGTTGCATCTGTCGTTTTGGCATTTACACTTATGTTATCTCCATTCTCACCGATAATATTTCTTGCCTCTGGTATTGCGTTGGCTCAGGTTTGTAGTTTAGGTGCAAAGAAGATGCATAAATCAGAGCTAAGAGAAGTTGAAAGAGAAATCGAAGAAGAACATCATTGTTCGTTAGATGAGTTTATTAGGAATAAACTTAATTTAGAACAACAAAAAATAAATGATAATCAATTATCAAATGATAAACAACAACAAAATCAGGTTGCTCAACGAAAAAATTTTGATAGTTCAAAATCAAATGATAATGAAATAACATTTTAAAAATTCGCTTACCCTAAATAGGTAAGCATTTTTAAAAATTGGGTATTGACAAATTGTATGGTTTGTATTACTATGTAGGTGAGAATAAAAAGGGAGAAGAAGAATGAAAAAGTATAAATTTTTTCAAAAATTGTTATCTAGTTTAGCTGCATTTCCAATGGCTTTCTTCGGATATGGGTTGGCTAGGTTATTTATTGGACATTGGTTCTTGCCTTGGCAAGTAATTGGTGGTGGACTTTTAACATTAGGTTGTGTTGTTGGTTCAATGGTATGTGGATATAAAGCAAAGAAACTTGAAGAACAACAAAAGAATGGCTATACTGTTGAAAAACTTGATGTAAAAGAAAATTCAAAGACAGCTACACAAGAAAATGTAAAAACTCAAGATTTAACAGACAACAAAACAATTAACAAAGACAATGATATGGAATTATAATTATAATAGTTTCAAATAATAAGGCGAACTTTTGATTAAACAAAGGTTTCGCCTTGTTTTTATAAATAAACAAAAAAGATTAAGCAATTTTATTAGATATGCTTTTTATGTAAAAAAATACTAAATTTGCTATAAAATAATTTGCAAAACTTACCTAGGTGTGCCATAATACCAATATGAGAAAAAAACAAAGTTTTTTAGACGAAAAATCAAAAAAAAGGAAATTTGATGCTTTTAACATAATTAGCAATATGATATTTATTGGACTTTTGGTTTTATTTATTATTGTATTATCAAAATGTATTTCAGATATGATAAATGCAGAAAATCCAAGTGATTTTGTTGTACCTTTACTTATGAGAATAAGTGCAATAATTTTAACTGTACTTCCTTATATTATTTCAAAAATATTCAAATTAAATTATCCAAAAATTGTTATTATTATGCATTATTTATTTCTATTTTTGAGTTTATATTTAGGTACATTTTTGGGTTTATATATCCAAGCACCATTATATAATAGATTTGTACATGCTTACGGTGGTTTGTTCCTTGGAATTATATCAATGTTTTTTGTAAGATTAATAAATAAAGATAGAACAAAAAATTTACACCCAATGTTAGTATTTTTGTTTGTTTTCGTTTTCTCTATGGGTATGGAAGCCTGTTGGGAAATATGGGAATTTACGGGCGATAAGATATTTGGTCTTAATATGCAGGTCTTTATGAAAGACGGTGTTGAACTTGTTGGTAGAGAAGCTTTAAAAGATACAATGTTTGATATTATTTGCAATTCTATTGGAGCGATAATGGGAGCAACAATTTGTGCAATATCATCATATAAGTTTAATGATTATATTGACTATTTTAAAATAACAAAAAAAGAAATTAAAAAATCAACTGAAATAGAAGAAATTGAGGAATAACTATGAAAATTTATAATGTTTTACACAGAAGAAAAGAAGAATTTGTCCCAATTGATGGAAATAATGTAAAAATGTATGTTTGTGGTATGACAGTCAATGGTGAGCCACATTTGGGACATGCAAGACAGGTAATCACTTTTGATATGATTTCGCAATATTTAAGATATAAAGGTTATAATGTAACTTATGCATCAAATTACACAGATATTGATGATAGAATTATAAATCAGTCAAAGGAAATGGGAATTTCACCATTAGAACTCGCAGATAATCGTATTGATATAATTAACAAAGTTATGTCCAAAATTAGTGTAACAGAACCAAATTATAGACCAAGAGTAACAAAGTGCATACCAGAAATAATCGCTTTTGTTAGCGATTTGATACAAAAAGGTTATGCTTATCCAACAGAAAATGGAGATGTTTATTTTTGCGTAAAAAAATATAAAGGCTATGGTCAACTTTCAAACAGAAAAATTGATGAACTTATTAACTCTGTTAGAATTGAATCTAGTGAGGAAAAAAATGACCCACTTGATTTTGCTCTTTGGAAAGCTGTAAAAAAAGATGAGTTTGGTTGGGATTCTCCTTGGGGTAAAGGTAGACCAGGTTGGCATATCGAATGTTCAACAATGATAAAAAAATTCTTGGGAGATAAAATTGATATTCATGGTGGTGGAAAAGATTTGGTATTCCCACATCATGAAAATGAACTTGCACAATCAACTTGTGAAAATGGTTGCGAACTTGCAAATTTTTGGGTACACAATGGACTTATAGTTGTTGATGGACAAAAAATGAGCAAAAGTATGAATAACTTTGTTTTATTGAAAGATTTGCTTGAAATATATAATCCAGAAGTAATAAGATATGCATTTATATTAAACCATTATACATCAACACTTGACCTTGGCGATAACGCATTTAAGCAAGCCGAAAAAAGTATGTACTATTTCTATAATGTTCTAAACAATGTAAACAATGCTTTGCAAGGCAAAGAATATACTCATAACGATAACATTGTAAAAATATTTGAAAGTTGTATGGATGATGATTTTAATAGTGCAAAATTACTTGCTGAATTATTTACAATTTGTGGAAAACTTGGCAAGTATAAAGATTTAACTTTGGTTGCAAGTTTAAAATATGCAATAGACCAATTCAAAGATATCTTGGGATTGTTTAGACAAGACCCACAAGAATTTTTGAATGAAGTTAAAGCAAAATATGTTAAGCAGCTTAACCTAAATGTAAGTGAAATAGAAAAACAAATTGAGTTGAGAAATCTTGCGAAACAAGAAAAAAATTATGCAGAAAGTGATAGAATAAGAAATGAACTTGATGCAAAAGGAATTATGTTAAAAGACACCATAGATGGAACAATATGGGATATTAAACAATTATACTAAAAGGAAAAGAAAAAATGAAAATTGGAGTTGTTGGACTACCAAATGTTGGTAAAAGTACATTATTTAATGCAATAACAAATGCAGGAGCAGAATGTGCAAATTATCCATTTTGCACAATCGAACCAAATGTTGGAGTTGTTGATGTAAAAGATGAAAGATTGAATGTTTTGGCAAAAATGTATAACACAAAAAAAATTACTCCAGCATCAATAGAATTTGTTGATATTGCAGGACTTGTTGCGGGAGCAAGTAAAGGGGAAGGACTTGGAAATAAGTTTTTAAGCCACATAAGAGAAGTTGATGCAATATGTCATGTTGTTCGTTGCTTTGACGACCCTAACATTATAAATGTTAATGCAACTGTTGACCCAATTAGAGATA
>CAMEUD010000042.1 GCA_945937975.1 uncultured Clostridia bacterium | reverse complement strand
AAGATTTAGTGCTTGATGACACACAAGATAAAGATGGTGGAATGGAGTTATAAGTTGGAAACAATAAAACAAAAAGGCATTGTGCTTGGTTCTATTGATTATAAGGAAAAGGACAAGCTTGTAACATTATTCACACTTGAAAATGGAATAATTACTTGTGTGTTAAAGTCAGTAAAAAGTGAAAAAGCAAAACTAAAATTCGCCAAAGAACCATTTTGTTTTGGTGAATTTTTAATATCAATTCCATCAAAAATAATAACAAGTGTTGAAGTTGAAGATAGTTTTTTTGAACTGACAAAAAATATCGATAAGTTATATATTGCTTGTGCTATTTTAGATGCTGTAAAAACAGTTTTGCCACAAGGCGAAAAAAATCCTGCAATGTTTGTTGAAACATTAAAAGCAATAGGTTCAATTTGCTATGATGATGTTAATGATAAGTATGTTTTAACAAAGTTCTTATTAGATATTTTTGATGCTGTGGGATACAAACTTGCGCTCAATAAATGCTCTGTTTGTGGTCAAGATTTTGGCACAAAAAGATATATAAACTTAGATTTTGGAGAAATTGTTTGTTCTGGTTGCAAAACGGCAAACTGTATGGAAATATCTCCAAGATGCCACAAAACATTCAAAATTTTGTTTGATACACCATATGATAAATTATCAACATTAAAACTATCAAAATTTAGTGAAGATGAAGCACTTAATGTACTTAATCTCAATTTTGAACATAGATTTGGGAAAAAATTAGTTATTGTAATTTGATAAAAAATATTTAGCAACTATTTTCATTTAGTTGCTAATTTTTTTTTGTTATTGTAAACTAATTAAGTATTTTTATATAGGAGGAAACACATGGCAAAAAAATACGTTTATTTGTTTACCGAAGGTAACGCAAAAATGCGTGAACTTTTGGGTGGTAAGGGCGCAAACCTTGCTGAAATGACAAACCTAGGACTTCCAGTTCCACAAGGCTTTACAATCTCAACAGAAGCTTGTACACAGTACTATGAAGATGGTCGTCAAATTAATCCTGAAATTCAAGCAGAAATTATGGAATATATTTCAAAAATGGAAAAAATCACTGGCAAAAAATTTGGCGATGAAGAAAATCCACTTTTAGTTTCTGTTCGTAGTGGTGCAAGAGCATCAATGCCAGGAATGATGGATACAATTTTGAACCTTGGACTTAACGAAAAGGTTGTTGAAGTTATTGCAAAAAAATCTGGTAATCCAAGATGGGCTTGGGACTGCTATCGTAGATTCATTCAAATGTACAGCGATGTAGTTATGGAAGTTGGTAAAAAGTATTTTGAACAACTTATTGATGAATTAAAAGAAAGAAAGGGCGTAACACTTGATATTGACCTTACTGCAGAAGACTTAAAAGAACTTGCTGGCAAGTTTAAAGCAGAATACAAGGCAAAAATAGGTCAAGATTTCCCAGATGATCCAAAAGAACAATTATTTGGAGCAATCAAAGCGGTATTTAGATCATGGGATAACCCAAGAGCAAATTACTATCGTATGCAAAATGATATTCCATACTCATGGGGTACAGCAGTTAATGTTCAAATGATGGTATTTGGTAATATGGGTGAAACATCTGGAACCGGTGTTGCATTTACTCGTGACCCTGCAACAGGTGAAAAGAAACTTATGGGTGAATTCTTAATGAATGCCCAAGGCGAAGATGTTGTTGCTGGTGTAAGAACTCCAATGCCAATATCAAAAATGGCAGAAATTATGCCACATGTTTATGAACAATTCCAAGAAATTTGCAAAACATTGGAAAATCACTACCATGATATGCAAGATATGGAATTTACTATTGAAGACAAAAAGTTATATATGCTTCAAACTCGTAATGGTAAAAGAACTGCAAAAGCGGCAATCAAAATTGCTTGTGATTTAGTTGATGAAGGTATGATTACAGAACAAGATGCAATTATGCAAATTGACCCAAAATCTCTTGATTCACTTCTTCACCCACAATTTGACGCAAAAGCGCTTAAATCTGCACAACCAATTGCACAAGCACTCGCTGCATCTCCAGGTGCTGCCTGTGGTAAGATTGTATTTACTGCAGAAGATGCTGTAAAACATGGCAAAAACAAAGAAAAGGTTGTTCTTGTTCGTTTGGAAACATCTCCAGAAGATATTGAAGGTATGCACTATGCACAAGGTGTACTCACTGTTCGTGGTGGTATGACATCTCACGCAGCCGTTGTTGCTCGTGGTATGGGAACTTGTTGTGTATCTGGTTGTGGAGATATTAAGATGGACGAAGAAAACAAACGCTTCACTCTTAATGGAAAAACTTATCATGAAGGAGATGAAATCTCTCTTGATGGTTCAACAGGTAAAATTTATGATGGAATAATCGCAACTGTTCCAGCAAACACAAATGATGGTGAATTTGGTAGAATTATGGCATGGGCTAACAAGTATAAAGCACTTTCAGTTAGAACAAATGCAGATACTCCAAAAGATGCTCATCAAGCATTTATGTTTGGGGCAGAAGGTATTGGACTTTGCAGAACAGAGCATATGTTCTTTGAACCAGACCGTATTGCTGCAATTCGTGAAATGATTTGTGCTGATACTTTGGAACAAAGAGAAAATGCACTTGCAAAACTTGAGCCAATGCAACAAGGCGACTTCGAAAAACTTTATGAAGAAGCAAAAGGTCTTCCAGTAAACATTCGTTTCTTAGATCCACCACTTCATGAATTTGTTCCAACAGAAGAAGCTGATATAAAACTTCTTGCTGATTCTCAAGGAAAAACTGTTGAAGAAGTAAAACAAATTATTGCTTCACTTCATGAATTTAACCCAATGATGGGACATCGTGGTTGCAGACTTGCTGTAACATTCCCAGAAATTGCAAAAATGCAAACAACAGCAGTTATCAAAGCTGCCATTGCAGTAACAAAACGCCACCCAGAATTTAAGACAGAACCTGAAATTATGATTCCACTTGTTGGCGAAGTAAAAGAACTTGCTTTTGTTAAGAAAATAGTAACAGAAACAGCTGATGCTTTAATCAAAGAATCAGGTCTTAATATGGAATACAAAGTTGGTACAATGATTGAAATTCCAAGAGCTGCACTTCTTGCTGATGAAATTGCAAAAGAAGCTGAATATTTCTCATTTGGAACAAACGATTTAACACAAATGACATTTGGTTTCTCTCGTGATGATGCAGGTAAATTCTTAAAATCATACTATGAACACAAAATTTATGAATTTGACCCATTTGCAAAACTTGATACACATGGTGTAGGTAAGTTAATTGAAAATGCAACAAGACTTGGAAAACAAACTCGTCCAAATATGGAACTTGGAATTTGTGGAGAACATGGTGGAGACCCATCATCAATCGAATTCTGCCATAATACAGGACTCACATATGTTTCTTGTTCACCATTTAGAGTTCCAATCGCAAGATTAGCTGCTGCACAAGCAAACATTAAAAACCCTAGAAAATAATAAAAATAAAAAAATAGCACCGAAATCTTTTCGGGCTATTTTTTTATTTAAAAATACTAACATTGTTTATTTGCGAGCATCACACACATAGTCATTTAGGAAACTAAACTTCTGCGTGTGTGAACTCACCGAGCCTTGTTCTTTGGGGTTCTTTTTTATTTTTACATAGTACAAAAACTTCTTTGTTTCGGCATGGAAATTTGCATACAGTTATTACTATGAATGTGCTTGTATAAATTTGATATACAACATACACTAAAGGTTATAAATGGTATTTTCTACAAGTCATTCCAAATATGCAATTCCATAATGATGTAGTTTTTTATGAAAAGTGATAAAAGAAAAAAATCTTCAATATTTTTTATTTGTTGACACACTATTGTCAAGTTTTGAATGATATAAATAGAACATATGTTCAATTATAAGAACAAAAAACGGGAAAATTTTGATAATTTTTGTAATTTTTTGTCGATATTTGTAAAAAAGTATCATATTTTGTAAAAAATGTCATACTGAATTGACTTTGCCCCGAAGTCTATTACATAATTGGATGTATCAAAGGGAGAATAATATGGGAAATAATAATAATTGGAGCAAAACAATACTAAGTGTATACAAATTTTTGCCAAGAGTTACTTATGCGTTTGATAAACTTGTAAAATCAAGGGCATACAACTCATTTGCAACAAGTGCATATAACTTGGGATTTAATGACATTATGAATGTTGCAAATTCAATTATAAACTTAACTCAAAGAAAAAACAATTTAATTAATATAAAAGTTATTTCAGATAAAGCATTAAAAAGTATTGATAAAACAAGTGCAAAGATTTTAATTTTTAAATATTTTAATAACAAAAAGTCAGCAGAAATAGCCCAAATTTTAAATATTTGTAATAGAACTTATTTTAGAAAACTAAATGTTGCTTTAACTCACTTTACATATGCACTTACAAAACTTGGATATAATTCATACAAATTACAACAAATGTTAAAGTGTGAAAAGTGGATTATGTCTGTATATAACACTTATTCAACTTGTGATGACAAATCAATGGAAAATATTTTGGATAGTGTAGAATTTAGAAATAAATTTCAAAAAACACTAATGTGTGAATTTAAAAAGGCAAGAGTAGGCTAATTAAAGTAGTCGCCATCAATTTCATAATAGTCTGAATGTTTTAGTCGAGAAATCTTTTTCTTTTCTTTCTTAGGCTTGCTACCATTTGGTTTTTGCATTGCGATTTTTGTTGGTTTAAATAAAAAGTAGATGATAAGTATACAAGGTAAACAAACAGCAATAATTATAATAATTTGCAGTGGCGTAGATATTGATAAAAACTTATCTTGATTTTCAGTATTCTGTGAAATGTCATCAAAATTAGGTGTTATATACTCATAAGTTTCTGTGTTCTGTGGTATATTAGTTAATAAGTCGCAAAGTGGGGAGTAAACATAACCATAGTAGTCTTTATTGTCTTTAACATATTTACAATAATACCAGATGTTACCTTTATAACTTATTGCTTCTTCACCAAGAGCTTGACCATAAAATTCAAGGTTAGTACACATAAAAGGTATTGTTGTAACAAGATTACTTATACCATTTGTTTCGTTTGGTGATGTCCTAAGATTTGCACCACTTGGAGTAAAAACTCTAAAACTAATGTTATTTGCATATGGAGTTATTGGTGTTTTATCTATGCAAGAAACTTCATTCTTTTTAACATAACCAAAAACACCTTTATATTCGGCTTTATAGTATAAATCATTTTCATCACCAAGTAGTTTTACAAAATATGTTATTGGTAGCATAAAAATTTGATTTTGGTTATCATCACTAGATGATGGAGATGAATACAAATAGATATTTGTTGAAAGAACTCTGCCATAAAAATCTCCACTTGCATAAACGCATATAGTGGGGTCAACTACACAAATTGATAAAATAAAAATTAGTATCACTATAAATTTTTTCATCACAACAATTATAAATTAAACAGTATAAGACAGTACAAAAAAATACTGTCTTTTATTATACAAAAAAGGAGAATTTTAAGTTTTGAACAAAGAAGAAATACTATCACAAATTTCAAAAATAGATTTACAAATAACAAAGTTAAAGTGCAATGACAAACTTGCAAAATATAATAGTGGAGAGAAAAAACATCAAAAACAATTACTATTCCATAAATGCCAAAAAAGAAATCGTTGGGTATTTGGTGGAAACAGAAGCGGTAAAACAGAATGTGGGGCAGTTGAAACAGTATGGCTTGCTCGTGGCATACATCCATTTAGAAAAAATAAAAAGGACATATCGTGTTGGATTGTATCATTATCAACTCAGGTTCAAAGAGATGTTGCACAGTCAAAAGTATTATCGTATCTCAATGCTGATTGGATTCAAGATGTTGTTATGCTTTCTGGCAGAAAAGATAGTTTGTCAAGTGGTGTTATAGACTATATTTTAATTAAAAATATATTTGGTGGAGTGAGCAAAATAGGTTTTAAAAGTTGCGACCAAGGTCGAGAGAAATTTCAAGGGACAAGCCTTGATTTTGTTTGGTTTGATGAAGAGCCACCAGAAGATATATACAAAGAATGTAAAATGCGTGTGTTTGACAAGCAAGGTGATTTGTTTGGAACAATGACTCCACTAAAAGGTTTAACATGGGTTTATGATGAAATATATCTTAACAGTAAAAACGACAAAGAAGTTTGGTGTGAAGAAATGGAGTGGGCAGATAATCCATACTTATCAAAAGATGAAATTGATGCTTTAACAAGTTCAATGTCTTCTGATGAACTTGATGCAAGAAGATATGGAAAGTTTACAGCAAATGGTGGAATGGTTTATCCAGAGTTTGATGAAAATGTTAATGTGATTGAACCATTTAATGTTCCAACCCAGTGGTATGATAATATTTCCATTGACCCAGGATTAAATAATCCATTATCTTGTCATTTTTATGCTGTTGATTATGATAATAATATTTATGTAATAGCCGAACATTTTGAAGCAAAAAAAGGTATTGAATATCACGCAAATGCAATAAAAAATATTTGTGAAAAATTAAATTGGCCAAAAACAAATTCAGGTTATATTTATGCACTAATTGATAGTGCAGCAAATCAAAAAACATTGGCAAGTGAAAAAAGTGTAACAGAACTTTTTTATGACTATAAAATACAAGTAAATCCCAAAGTAAACAAAGACTTGTTCACAGGTATACAACGAGTAAAAATATACCTAAAAGACGCACAAGGCAAATCAAAATTATTTATATTCAAAACTTGTACAAACCTTATAAGAGAACTAAAATCATACTTTTGGGGAAATGCTGACCACCCAATAAAAAAAGATGACCATTGTCTTGATGAATTAAGATATTATATAATGAGTAGGCCAGAAAATATAAGACCAAAATCTCAAAAAACAGAAATTCAAAAAGACAAAGAAAAATTGATTAGAAAAATGAAAATGGCTTCATATAGGTTATAATATTTATACATTTAATTGTATAATTATACAAAATTAATAAAATATGAAAAAACAATAATAATATATATATTAAATAATTTAGTTAAATTATTTGTGAAAAAAGAATTGGTGTGTTATATTTATTTTGTAATTCAAATCAAAATTGGAGATATTATTTTGAAAAAATATTGTTTTGTTTTTAGTTTTATATTTTTATTTGTTTTTGGTTTCAGTTTTTTGATGCCAACAAATAACACGCTTTTTGCGCAAGAAGATGCGTATACAAATATTTCAAGTATTCAAGACTTTGAAACTTTGCAAACAAATCCAACTGGAAAATATAGATTAACAAAAGACATTAGTTTCTCTGGTATTGATGACTTTGAAGGAATAGATTTATTTTCTGGTGAGTTTGATGGAAATGGTTACACACTTTCTGATTTAACAATCACAAGCACAGGCAAATCATACGCAGGAATTTTTAATCAAATTAATAATGCAACAATAAAAAATCTTCAATTAAAAAATATATCAGTTTCAGCAAATCAAACTGTTGAAAGCGAATATCTTAAAGCAGGTATTATCTGTGGAAATATGATTTCTTCAAGAATAGAAGAAGTTTCAATAATAGGTGATGCAACCACTGTTTCAACTTTGAGTGCAGTTTCAAAATCAAGAAGTTATGTTGGTTTACTTGCAGGTAATATGGCATATGGTAGTGTTGTAAAAAATTGTTACATAAATGGTAACGTAGTTTTTGAAAACACAGATAGCACAAAAACAAATTATGTTGGTGGTCTTTTTGGATATGTTGACAATTCTAGCATAAACTTTGTTGTTCAAGATGTTCCAATGCAAATTAATAAAGTTTTGAGCAAAAATTCATTTATTGGTGGATTAGTAGGTACATTAATTGGTAGTCGTTCATCTTTACAAAACGTTGTTTCAGAAAGTAATATAACACTCACTGATTGTGATGAAGATATAAATGCATATAGTGTTATAGGTCAGATTTCATTAACACTTGTACCTGATAGTCAAAAAATTAATTATTTGTATTCAACAAGTAATCTTGACACAATAGGTAACATAGATGAATTAAACACAAAAACAAATAACAGTTTTGTAGATAATAAAATTGAAAATCAAGTTGATATAAACAATTTTTATATTAAAAATTATTATTTGGAAATGCAAAAATTTGATAATCTTTTCCCTTGGAATTTTAATTCAATTTGGCAATTAAAAACAACAAAAAGTTTGCCAACACTTCAACACTTTGACAGTTTTACTTATTCGGTTGATGAAGCAAAAAGTTTTGACTATACAAACAAACCAAAAGATGTTTCAAATATCATAACTTTTATAACAAATCCAAATAACACATATCGTTATGGTGATAGTGTTGAAGTTGGTGGATACATCAATGATGTTAAAAGTATGAACAAATTCTTTAGAACTATTGGAATAAGAAAAGATGGTGCAATTATATTTGAAAACAAAAAAATTGAGCAAATAATTGATGAAGGAAATGTTGATACACAAGTTGATAAACTTGAAGATAAAACAATATACAAAAATAATGGTGTTGTTGTAACAGAAACCGAAACAGAAGTAGGTGGAAACACAGCAAAAACTTATAGTATAAACACATCAAATATACTTTGGAGCAAATATACAGCAAATGGTAATGATGTAAACTTGTATACAATTCCAAATGGTGATTTAACTAATGTTGGAATTTACTCATTAGCCCTTGAAACAATAAATTATTCTGTACTTGTAAAATCTGAAAATGCAAATCAAGGAACAGTAAAAAGAAGTACTGCAAGTGTTGGACAAAAAGAATTTACAGAAACAAATGTTGCATATGGAAATTCATTAAACTACACTGCAACGCCAACAAGTGATTTTGGGTTTAATGGTTGGTATCGTGATGAAGAAAAAAATACACTCCTAGGTACACAACAACAAATCAAAGTTGAGTTCAATGAAAAAACATTTGAAGAAGGTGGAATTTTCAATGGATTAACACTTGGTGAAGATGATTTGCTATTGTATGCAACTTTTACAAAAAAAGTATGTGATATAACAATCAAATTTGCAGTTAATGATGAAATTACTGATGACATTTTGTCAACAATAAAATTCAATGGCTCAAATGTTCAAGTTAAAGAAAATATGCTTACAGTGAAAGCAAAAATGGGAGATGTCGCAAAATTCACAGTATCACTTCCAGCTGGTTATGAATTTTCTAGTTGGTTCCAAAGTGATGGAACAAGCAACATTGGAACATTAGGTGATACATTGGAAATTGAACTCGATATAACAAATGAAGATGAGTCAATGGTAATTGTTGCAAACTTTAAAAAAGAAGTTGAACAAAATAACACAGACACCACTTGGATATGGATTACTTGTGGAATTGGTGGTGGTCTTTTGATACTTGGTCTTGTAATATTCTTTATCATCAAAAACAAGCGTGGTGGATTTGGTGGTGGTAAGAACGACTACAAAAAAATGTACTATTAAAAATAAAAACATAATTAATTAACTAACTATATTTTGATTTTATTATTAAGATTAAAATATAGTTTTGTTTTATCTTAAGATATTAATATAAATATAATTTATTAAATTTATAAATAAAAAATTGTCATACTTTATGGCAATTTATTTTTTTATATTTTATTATATAAATGAAAATAGAAATTAATTACAAAAAATGCTTAATCTCTTACAAATAAAGGAGATTAGGTGTTTTTTTAATATTCAATTTTTATTTTTTAATAAATAAATAATAATTATTATTTTAAATTTAATTCAAATTTTATATTAAAAATTATTTTTATAAAAAGCGAGGGAAAAATGCAAAAAGAAAAATTGCCCTCAAAAAAAATAATTGAAGATGCCTTACTTAAAAAAGCATTGGGTTATGAAGCAAAAGAAGTTGTTGAAGAATATGTGATTGATGAATCTGGGGAAAGTAAATTA
>CAMEUD010000041.1 GCA_945937975.1 uncultured Clostridia bacterium | reverse complement strand
GAAATAAAAATTGATTACAAGTTTTGTGGAGCATTTGGGACAACTGACAATAATCTTGGGCTTATTGGTGAAACCGACATTGATAATCTTTATTTGTTTTTAAGTTGTGGTGCAAATGGTATTATTAATGCAATGAATGGAGTTGATATAATTGAATATATATTCAATCATAAGCCCCACCCACTAGCTCATTTGTTTACTCCTATGCGAGTTATTGATAATTAAAAAGGACTATAAATGTAGTCCCTTTTTTAATCTTTTATTTTACTAATTGTTTCTTTTATCGTTTCCATAGATTCAATTAACCTATCTCTTTCTTCGCGATTTAATTCCAAAAATTGAGTTTCTTTTATGCCTTCTCGATTTAATATTGATGGCATACCAAAATATATATTATGTTCCTTATTATATGCTGAAACGGTCATAATTTCATTTGAATTATTTAGTATTGCATTTGTTATATTTGTCAAACACATTCCAATACCATAGCAAGTGTTTCCTTTTTTATTTATAATATCATAAGCACTTGTTCTCACTTCATATAAAATTTTTGAGCAATCATTTTCTGAAAGATACATATTTGCCTTATTTAGTCCAATCATTGCACTGCTCCAAGGTATAAATTCTGAATCACCATGTTCACCAATAACATATGCATGTATATTTTTTGGACTTACTTCCAATTTGTCAGCAATTAAGCATCTAAGTCTTGCACTATCAAGTACTGTTCCACTTCCTATCACTCTATGTGGTTTAAAGTTTGATAATTTGTATGTAATGTAAGTCATAACATCAAGTGGGTTTGTTGCTACCAAATATATACCATTGAAATTTGTTTTATTAATTTCTGTTATAATACTTTTAAACACAACATAATTTTTATTTATAAGGTCAGTTCTTGTTTCTCCGACTTCCTGTGGTCTTCCTGCACATATGCAAACTATATCTGCATTATTGCAATCACTATAATCTCCTGCCTTAATTTTTATTCTATTTGAATTGTACGCAGCTGCATGAGTTAAATCCATTGCTTCACCCAAAACTTTATCTTTATTTATATCAATCAAAATCAATTCATCAACTTTATTTTTTGTTATAACGAGAGAAAAAGCATAACTCATTCCAACATTACCACAACCAACAATAACTACCTTATTCATATTTATCTCCTACATAAAAGTCTACATTTAAAAAATATTAATGTCAATTAAAAAAAGTTATATGAATACCCATATTGTAAAAAAGTTCCATTGTATCAATTAATGCAAAATAACCATTTTCTTCTGTTTCATTGTTAAGATTAAAAACAAGATAACATTTGTCATTATCTTTTGCAAAAGATATTGCATTATAAATTATATTACGCATATCTTGTGGATTTTGATTTGATATTTCATACATTGTTATATTATTATTTTCAAAAGTTGATATAATTTGCTTATCTTCTCTTTGATTACCATTTTCATGTTTATTCGTACTTTCGATTGTTATTGGTAAATCTATATTAAAAAACAGTTTTTGATATTTCATAGATAAATTATCATAACTTTTAATCACAATGTTTATCTCTTGATTTTTTATGTCCATACTGGCAAAAATTTCCTTTTCTATTAAAATATTACCAAATGATATGATACAAACACAAATAAAAAAAACAAAATATATATACTTTTTCATACATATATTTTGCTCTTATTTTTATTAATTATTATTTTGACTTTCAATATTTTGCTTTTTTGTTTTTTCCTTAAATACAAAATATTTGCTATACAAAAACTCTGTAACAAAATTTACTATCATAGTTAATGCAAGAACCAAATATTCATTCCAATTTGCTTTGCTCAACGAATCTCCCCATAATGTTGAAAGTGGAGTAAACACCAAATAATAGCAAAATACTTTTAACATGGCAATAGGTACATTGTTTGATGATTTGAATGTGAATTTTCTATTAAATGTAAAATTCCATAAAACTGAACAAACAAGTCCAATTAAGTATGCTGGCCAATATGTAAGTCCTGCAACTTCATTTAATAAAGTGAACACACCAATTTGGATTATTCCTGCAGATAGTGAAAATCCTAAAAATTTTATTGCTTGCAAAAAATACTCTTTTTTTGTTTCTACTTTTGTATCGTTATGTATTTCTTCTTTATTTTCTTCCATAATTAATATAAGTATAATAGATTTTGTTGACAAAGTCAATAAAGTTACTAATAAAAAATTCGCACATAGTTGTACGAATTTTTATAATCATTATTCAGCAATTACGCTAACAATTTTCTTATCACCACTCTTTGAAAATTTAACTTTTCCATTAGCAGTTGCAAAAATTGTATAATCTTTTCCAAGTCCACAATTTACACCTGGATAAACTTTTGTGCCTTTTTGACGAACGATAATTGAGCCAGCAAGAACTTCTTGACCATCATATCTTTTTACACCAAGTCTTTTTGAATTACTATCTCTACCGTTCTTTGTGCTACCACCACCTTTCTTGTGGGCAAAAAGTTGGATATTAATAAATTTCATCTTGAACCTCCAATTTAATATAGTCGCTGTATGAAGATAATAAATCATTTAATGAAAGTTGCATAGTTTTCAAAATAATTTGAGCATCTTGCATCTTTTGTTCACTAAGGTTTTTTGGTAATTCTAATTTTAAATAACCTTTTTTATCATCTTTTTTTATTACAGCATTAATTTTAAGAACTTTAATAATTCCAAGACAAGCACTTTGAGTTATTGATGAAACTGCACTGCAAAGAATATCTTTGCCATAATCATCATAACCTGTGTGTCCAGAAACTATAAAAGCAACAATATTATTGTTTTTTGTTTTGATTTGAATATTTGTCATATTACTTTATCTCTAAGATTTTAACTTGAGTGAATGGTTGTCTATGACCTTGTTTTCTTCTAACATTTTTCTTTGCTTTGTATTTGTAAACAACAACTTTGTCGCCTTTGCCTTGAGCAAGAACTTCTGCTGTGCAAACAACGCCTTTTACAACTGGTGTTCCACAAACTACTTTGCCTTCATTTGATGTGAGTAAAACTTCAAATTCAACTTTATCGCCAACATTTTTATCAAGTTTTTCAACTTCTAAAACATCACCAGCTTGAACTTTGTATTGTTTTCCTCCTGTTTGAATAATTGCAAACATAACTTTCCTCCTTAACTAATCTCACTACCCTAGGTGGCACAACGGCACTTTGAAACCCATAATATGTGGCATACTTTGATATATTATCATAATTAACTTGTTATGTCAATTATAAAGTCCAAAAAACTAACATTAATCAATGAAAATTTTTACCTTTGTGTTATCATTAAATGTTAGTATATTATTTTCATATTCTGCATTGAATATAATCTTTATACATTCTTCTATATACGCTTTTACATCAATTATATTCCTTAATTCAAGTTTCTTTATTTCAATATCATCTAAATTCCCATTATAACCAAAATCATGGTTTACAACATATGTATTTTTCATAATTTTTCTCCTATAAATTAACTGTTTTTATTACTGCATTTTGTCCATTTTCTAATTCTATAAATATTTCATCATCTGTAGCATTTACCTTATTTGACACTTCCAAATTAAGCATATCTTTTAAACATTCAATCACAAATTTATCCATAATTTCTCCTTTTGCTACCAAAACTAGTCTTATTGGTCGCACATAAGTATATTACAACAAATTTTTGTAATATAAAAATATAATTTATTGAATTATTTGTAAAAAAATAACTATCTTTGTCGAATATAAAAGAAAAAAGAAGAAATATTATAATTATGGAAAAATTTTCGGAGATTTTAAAAGATTTTGTTTTAGAAAGTGGAAAATCGTTAAGACAAATTGAAAAAGAAAGTGGTGTTGCTTCTTCACAAATCAGCAGATACCTAAAAAATACAATTCCTAGTTTGGAAATTGCAATTAAACTTTCACAATACTTTAATTGCACATTAGATTATCTTTTTGGTTTATCTGATATGCAAGGACAAGCATCAACAGAACAATTTAACTTAACAAGATTTATTAATAAATATGAAAAATTGTTAGATGATAATAATATAACTCATTGGGCATTTTCTAAAAAATACAATTTAAGTGAATCATGTTTAAGACATTGGAGAAATGGAGAATATCCATCAATATCCAGTTTGATTTTGATTTCTGTAAATTTGAATATTACTTTGGTTGAATTAGTTTTTGGTTAATATTTTTATTATTTAAAAAAAGTGAGTATTATACTCACTTTTCTATTTTTCTTGCCAAAAATGAATTTGGTTCACGGTTTTCACCATAAAATTTTTCTTCCAAAAAGTCAAACCCTTTCTCCCATTCTTCTTTGGTTATAGGCATAACCTGAAAAATTGCACATTTATCAAACAATCCTAATTTGCATCGAAGTATTCTTGAATCTTGTATTGCTTCTGGCATTAGCAAAAGAGATATTGGCCAATTTTCTTGACTATTAGTTAGTTCAATTGTATGACTGTATGATATATATTCGCCTAAATCTTTTGCTGAATATGCTGTAAGCATCAAGAATCTATAATACCAATCATATTCTTTACTTTCTGGAGAAATATCTATATATTTGTCAAGAAACATAACATATTCGTTTCTTCTTGCTATTGCAGACTTATGTTTTGGCATTTTATAATCACTTGCACCAACCGTTGCAAGTTTCCAAAATGGATATTTTTGTGTTGGTTTATACACAATTACATCAATTGGCATTGATTCATCAACATCACCACCAAATTCAAGCATATCTTGGGCTTCTTGTTCAAAGTATTTGTTATAATGATTTACGATTTTAAAAAATTTTCTTTTGTTCATAATGTTTCCTTTGACTTTATTCTATCATATTTTTTTTACAAAATAAAATAAAAAACTGAGAATATTCTTCCCAGTTTTTTTGCAAAAATATTATCTCTTGCTGAATTGAGATGCTTTTCTTGCTTTCTTTAAACCGTATTTCTTTCTTTCTTTCATTCTTGAATCTCTTGTTAAGAATCCAGCTTTTTTAAGTTCAGGTTTAAGATTTTCTTCTGCAAGTACAAGTGCTCTTGAAATACCATGGTTGATAGCACCAGCTTGACCACTAAGTCCACCACCAATAACATTTACCATAACATCATATTTATCTTGTGTGTTTGTGAGTTCCATTGGTTGACGAACAATAAGTTTAAGTGTGTCAAGACCAAAGTATTCTTCAATATCTTTTCCGTTTACAGTGATTTTTCCTGTTCCATTTGGAAGCAATCTAACTCTTGCGATTGATTTTTTTCTTCTTCCTGTTCCAAGGAATTGAACATTTTTAACTTTACTTGTTTTAGTAGTTTTTCTTTCTGCCATTAGTTTCTTGCTCCTTTTAACTCAACAGTTTGAGGTTTTTGTGCATCATGGTTATGATTTGCATCTTTATAAACTCTAAGTCTTTCAAAAGCTTTTCTTCCAAGAGAGTTCTTTGGGAGCATACCTTTTACTGCTTTTTCAACAGCGACATTAGATTTTGTTGCCATTACTGTTTTGTAATCCATTTCTTTAAGTCCACCTACATATCCTGAGTGGCTTCTAAGCATTTTTTGTGTTAATTTTTTACCTGTTAAAATAACCTTATCTGAGTTAATTACTATAACATGGTCACCTGTGTCAACATGTGGTGTGTATGTTGGTTTATTCTTTCCTGTTAAGATGTCAGCAACTTGAGAAGCAAGTCTTCCAAGTGGCATATTTGTTGCGTCAACAAGATACCATTTTCTTTCCACATTTGCTGGTTTTTCCATAAATGTTTTCATTGATTTTTTTCCTCCAAAAATTTACGCCTTGTTTGTATAGACAATTCTTTTTTTAAGGGGCTAACTTTACAAAAAAAATGCCTAACCCTAGACGAGTATAATTTTATTATAAACTCTACTATTTGTCAAGCATATTTTTTGATTTTTATATATGAATAAATATACATAATTATTTATAAATATTCAACATTATACAAATATAATCCATTAGGTTTTGCCGTCTTGCCACCAAAACTTCTATCACCAGTTTCAAACATTTTATCAATAATATCTATATCAAGTTTTCCCCTCGCAATATCACAAATAGTACCAATTATAATTCGTACCATATTGTATAAAAACCCGTTACCTGTTATTTTAAATATCAAAAAATTATCTTTCTTTTCAAATGAAAAATCATAAATTGTTCTTGTAAAGTCTTTAATATCTGTATTTGCACTTGAAAAAGCTTTAAAGTTATGTGTTCCTATTATCTTTTTTATAGATTTATTTATTTTTTGTTCATCTAATTTATATTCTATATTTGTAACCATATCCCAAAGAATTGGGCTTGAAACATCACTTTGCCTCAAAACATACATATATGTTTTCTTCTTGGCGGAAAATCTTGCATTAAAATTTTCATCAACTTCTCTTGCAGTGTTTACTCTTATATTTTGTGGCAAAAAAGTGTTTAATGCCCTTGGAATATTATCTATTTTTATACTTTTTGTTGTTTGAAAATTAACGCATTGTTTAAGTGCGTGAACACCTGCATCGGTTCTACCACTTGGAATAATTTTTACATCTTCACAAAAAACATTTTTAATTGCAGTGTTTAGATAATTTTCTATTGTTTCTGTTGTGTTTTTTTGTTTTTGAAAACCTTTATAATTTGTACCTTTATATGATAACTCTAATAATATATTTCTCATATAAAAATATTAAAACATTTTTATGTTTTTAGCAATCGAATTTTTGCATTATAATCATATTTATGGTAATATATATAGAAAGAGGTTTTTATGACATATAAAACAGTTGATGGTAATACAGCAACAGCAGAAATCGCTTACAAATTAAGTGAAGTTTCTGCAATCTATCCAATAACACCTTCTTCAACTATGGCCGAACTTGTTAGCCAATGGTCAAATGAAGGAAAACAAAATATATTTGGAGATACAGTTCTTGTAAGAGAAATGCAATCAGAGGCAGGAGTTAGTGGTGCAATACACGGTGCTTTGTCTTGTGGTGCAATTTCTACAACATTCACATCAAGTCAAGGTTTGCTTCTTATGATACCAAATATGTATAAAATTGCTGGTGAATGTTTACCTTGTGTTTTTCATATTTCTGCAAGAGCATTAGCAACCCACGCACTAAGCATTTTTGGAGACCATAGTGATGTTATGGCAGTTCGTTCCACAGGATTTAATATCTTGGCATCAAATACTGTTCAAGAGTGCTATGATATGGCTCTTGCTAGCCACTTACTAACTCTTAAAACAAGCTTACCTGTTCTTCATTTTTTTGATGGTTTTAGAACAAGTCATGAAATTGAAAAAATATCTATAATTGAAGATGAAGACATAAAAAAAATATATCCATACAAAGAACTCGAAGCATTTAAAAACAGAGCATTAAACACACATAACCCAATTCAAAAAGGCACAGCTCAAAATCCAGATGTATATTTTCAAAATCGTGAAAGATGTAACGAACTTTATAACAAGGTTTATGACAAATTAACTGATGTTTTTAACGATATAAAATCAATAACAGGCAGAAGTTATGCCCCATATGAATATTTTGGAGATAAATACGCTGAATATGTTATTATAGCAATGGGCAGTAGTGTTGAAACAATTAAAGAAACAATTAAATATCTAAATAGTAAAGGCATCAAAATTGGTGCTTTGAATGTAAGATTATTTAGACCATTCTTTTCAAAGCAATTTGTTAATGCCCTTCCCAAAAGTGTTAAAAAAGTAGCAGTGCTTGACAGAACAAAGGAATGTGGAGCAAGCGGAGAACCTTTATATAATGATGTTTGTTCTGCAATAATAGAAAATGACCTTAATATTAAAGTAATTGGTGGAAGATATGGTCTTGGTGGAAAGGAATTTAACCCTGCACATGTTTATGCTGTTTATCAAAATTTAGTTAATGAAACACCAAAAAATCACTTTACTGTTGGAATTAATGATGATGTAACCAACACTTCCCTTGCATTACCTAACTTTGAAATTTTAGATGATGATTGCTATGATTTAAAATTTTATGGACTTGGTTCAGATGGAACTGTTAGTGCAAACAAAAACAGTATAAAAATTATTAGTCAACTTGAAAGCAAATATGTTCAAGCATACTTTGAGTATGATTCAAAAAAATCTGGGAGTTTAACAACTTCTCATTTAAGATTGAGCAACAAACCAATCAATAAACCATATAAAGCACTTCATCATGATTTTATTGCCATTCATAACTTTACGTTTATTGGCAGATATGACTTAATATCTTCGCTAAAAGAGAATGGAATTGTCTTACTCAATACAAAATTTGTTAATGAAAAACTTGGCGAATATTTACCACAAGAATTTGTCAATGTTTTAAAAGAAAGAAAAGCAGAATTATATACCATAGATGCACAAAAAATTGCAAATGATGTTGGTCTTGGTGGGAAAATAAATGTAATAATGCAAACAGCATTTTTTAAACTTTTAAAAGATATACCAATCGAGCAATCAATAACAAAGATAAAAGAAACAACAATATCAACATATTCAAAAAAAGGCGATGACATTGTTAACAAAAACTTAAAAGCCATTGAACTTGCTCTTGATAATGTGAAAAAAGTTGATTATTCTAATTTTGTTGGATACAAGAACACAAGAAATACTACAACAAATTGTAAATTTTTTGATGAGATAATATCCAAAATAGAGAAAAACAAAGGTAATGACTTACCTGTATCAAGTTTTTCTGTTGACGGAACAGTTCCAACAAATACTTCAAAATATTTAAAGCGTGGAATATCTGCAAGCATACCAAAATGGATAAAGGAAAATTGTATTCAATGTGGCTTATGTTCTCTTGCTTGTCCACATGGTGCAATACGAAGTGTTTTAATTGATAAAAAAGATGACACAAATAATGATTTTGAAACAATTAATGCAATAGGAATGAAAGGTAAAAAATTCCGTATACAAATTAGTCCAAAAGATTGTACTGGTTGTAAGGTATGTGTCAACACCTGCCCTGCTTTAAAGAAAGCACTTGAAATGCAAGAAAATATATCATATTTTAAGACAGAAAAACAAAATTATTTATATAGTCAAAATTTGAATAAAGAAAAATCTATTTTCAATAAATTTACTTCAAAAGGTGTTCAATTCTATGAACCATACTTTGAATATAGTTATGCTTGTGCTGGTTGTGGAGAAACTCCTTATATCAAACTTTTAACACAACTATTTGGCGATAATATGATAATTGCCAATGCAACAGGTTGTTCAAGTATCTATGGTGGGTCCTACCCTGTTTGTCCATTTACAAAAGATGAAAACGATAATGGACCAAGTTGGGCAAATAGTTTGTTTGAAGATAACGCTGAATATGGTTATGGCTTTAAACTTGCTATTAATCAAGCAAAAAAACACTATAAAAATAACAATAAAGAATATGCTGATAAATCTGTGTGGATTATTGGTGGTGATGGCTGGGCTTATGATATTGGTTACAGTGGAATTGACCAAGTTTTGAATAGCAAGGAAAATGTAAACATTTTGGTTTTGGACACTGAAGTTTATTCTAATACTGGTGGTCAATCTTCAAAAAGCACACCATTTGGTAGCATAACAAAATTTAATAGCAATGGGAAAAGAACAAGCAAAAAAGACTTGGGTGCTATTGCAATGACAAGTGGGAACGCATATGTTGCAAGTATAAGTTTGGGTGCAAATCCAAATCAAGCAATAAAAGCACTAAAAGAAGCACAAGAGTTTGATGGACCAAGTTTGGTTATTTGCTATTGTCCTTGTATCAATCATGGTTTTGATATGTCAAAATCTAATGAGCATATGAAACTTTGCGTTGAAAGTGGTTATTGGAACTTATATAGATACAACCCAAATAACGAGAAACCTTTAACATTAGATAGTGGCGAACCAACAAAAGATTACAAAGAATTTTTACTCACTGAAACAAGATATACAAACCTAATGAAAAAAGACCCACAAAATGCAGAAGAAATATATAATCAAAGTAAAATAGATGCACAAAAAAGATATAATAATTTGTTAAATATTCTAAAAAATCAAGAATAAATTTAAT
>CAMEUD010000040.1 GCA_945937975.1 uncultured Clostridia bacterium | reverse complement strand
TAAAATAATTGGGAAATTTTTAGTTGAAATATTACCCTTTTCAAATTCTCTTTTTGCTTCTTTTAATAGAATCAATTCACATTGTTCCATATTCTTTGCCGAGTTTGACCTTGCAAATGTTTTTTGAATTCCATCTTTAAAGTTTAGTGAAACAGAATATCCATAACTATTTCTATCTTTGTCAGAAACTCTGTTTCTTATGGATTCATTTGATTCAATAAATTTTTCAAATTCATTTTTGGCTGAGTTTGTCAAACAAGAAATTTGGTTTCTTGAATCTTGAATTTTTGCATCCTTTTCACCTGTTATAACAGACTTGTAAGAATATCTGCTTGATATTTGTGCAATTTCGGAACTATTCAAAGTTTTGTCAATTTTGTTGATTCTTTTTTCAAGTGCTTCTGCCTGTCTTGTTTTTCCCTGATTTATAAGCAAAGCACGTCTACCTTCAAGCATTCTCTTTTGTTCAAAAAGCCTTTGTGGATTACCTTTTGAATAACCCTCATCATTTAATGGCCCCATCATATTATTTGTAACCATAACTTCATTTGACTTTGTAATTGTGTTTGCAAGTTGTTTTGTGTTTACCTTTAAAGATTCCTTCTCAAGTTTGCTTTCAAGAATTTTGGCAGTTGCTTCTGTTTGTTGTTTTAACATTTTGTGTCTTATTCTTGCACTTACACCACAAATTGTTCCAGTTGTTGTAAATAACCCGATTGCGGCCATACCACCCAACAGTGCAGCATCAAAGAATGTTGTTGTTGCTGCAAGTGTTGCAAAGCATAAAGCGAAAGCACCACAAGCCAATGTCGCAGTTAATGCAATGGCTAACAAAATTTTTGTTCTTTTACGCATAAATTTTTGCCTCCATATTGTTTATTTCGTATATATTATAATATTCTAGGCAAGTAATGTCAATACCTCTTTTACAAAAATTATTGTATCATATTGCCCTGTTTCCACATTTTATCAAGGTTAAATTTTTGCCTTATTTCCTTTGTGAAAATGTGAATAATTATATCTTTGAAATCAAGGACAATCCACTCTGCCTTATACAAACCATCTGTGTGAAAACACTCATAGTTTTTTTTGAATTCATCTTTAAACAAAAGTGCCAATTTCTTTGAAGAAATTGCATCTTTGCTAGTTGCAACAATAATTTTTTTTGCATAATTACACTTGTCTTGAGTGTCATATATCTCAACATTTTTTGCATCATTTTCTTGCAAAAAATTTACCATTTGTTGTGCAACATTATTATAATCCATATATTTCTCCAATTATTTGCATTTAGTATAACAATTTTATACATAATAGTCAAATATATGTTTGCAATATATATTTTTGTTAATAATTATGCTATGAAAAGATTTAATTTATATAATATCATTGATATTTTTTTTAAAACAATTTTAATATTTTTGCTAACATTTGTTTGGATAAGATATTTTGTAAAAAACCTTGTTCTTGCCATTTTTTTATCAATTTTTATTACCATTTTAATTGAGATATTTTCCCACTTTGTAAAATTAAAAATAAACACCCAAAAACAAGTGTCAATAAATGAAAAAAACAAGATAGAAGAAATAACGAACTCTTTAATTTATTCACCAACTAATAAAGTTATTAACTACTTTTTTAATTTGGTAAAATCCAAACATAATGCAACAAAAAAAACAAAATATATTGAAGTTAATTATGAAAATTGCAATATTATTTTGTATCCTATTTTTAAACTTGATGAACTTTCGCCACAAAATATCATTGATATTTATAACTCGATAAAAACAAAAAACGTGAAAAGAATAATTGTTTGTGCAAACACATATAGCATCAAAGCAAGAAATATTATATCAAGTCTTGACAAAGAAATTGTACTTTTGGATAGCAAACAAACATATTTTGAACTAATTAAAAAATACGGAATTTATCCAGAAATTATTGAGTTTAAATCAAGGGGTAAACACACTTTTTCGGAACTTGTATCTTACGCTCTTAACAAAAAAAGAACCAAAGGTTATTTTTATTCTTCACTTTTGATTCTTTTTTGCAGTTTTTTTGTGCCTTATAGTTTGTATTATGTAATAATGTCAAGCATTTTGCTTGTGCTTGCATTTGCATCATTTTCAAATCCAACATATAATAAACCAAAAAATATAAAACTATTAGACATCTAACTTTATATGTTCAACATCATTGCGAGATGACCTTCTGTAGATTACAAAAATTTTGCCAATAACTTGGACAACTTCACAATTTGTTTTTTCTTGCACAAGTGTTGCCACTTGCTTTGAATTTAGTTCACAATTGTTAAGCACTCTAATTTTTACAAGTTCTCTTTTTTCAAGCATATCTTCAATTTGTTTTATTGATTCATCTTTTATTACATCTTTTCCAACTTGCATAATTGGTGTCAAAACACTTGCTCTTTTTCTTAAATTTGCTCTTTGCTTTGTTGTTATCATATCCTACTCCTCATAATCGAATGTTATATCTTTTATTATAACAGTGTCGCCATCTTTCATTCCTTTTTCTTTTAACTTGTCAATAATTCCAAACTTTTTGAGTGCATTTTGAAAATATGCAAAACTTTGTGGGTCAGAAAGCACAATTCCTCTTGTCATATTGTCAATAAGTCCACCTTTAACTTCATATGTTGCATTATCGATTTTCACAATTTCAAAAGTCTGTTTATCCTTTGTGTCAAAATTATCAAGTTCAATTTCAATTGGTGCTGGCTTTGGTGTCTTTTCCAATGTTTGCCAAACGCTTGCTTCAAGTTCGTCAAGACCCTCATGAATTATTGAACAAAGCGGAATTGCCTTTTGCCCCGTTTTTTCATTAAACTCTTTAATTTTTTTATTCAATGTTTCTTTATCTAACATATCAATTTTTGTTAAAGCAACAATTTGTGGAACTGTTGAAAGTTTTTCGCTATATTTTTTTAACTCATTGTTGATATGGAAATAATCTTCAACTGCGTTTCTGCCTTCACTTTCTGAAATATCAACCAAATGTACAAGAACTCTAACTCTTTCTATATGTTTTAAAAAGTAATGCCCAAGTCCTGCCCCTTCACTTGCCCCATCAATCAATCCAGGAATATCAGCGACAACAAAACTATTACCTTTAAACACACAAACACCAAGGTTTGGATATATTGTTGTAAAGTGATAGTTAGCAATTTTTGGAGTGGCATTTGTAATTACAGAAAGTAGTGTACTTTTCCCAACATTAGGATAACCAATAAGCCCAACATCTGCAATACTTTTTAATTCCAAAATAACTTGGCGTTCCTTAACTTCTTCACCTGTTTGAGAAAATCTTGGGGCTTGTCTTGTTGGCGTTTTAAAATATTCATTACCATGTCCACCAAGTCCACCTTTAAGAGCAATAAATCTATCTCCATGATTTGTTAAATCAGCAATTACTTTTTCTGTTTCGGCATCCAAGATGACAGTACCACAAGGGACTTCAATAATAACATCTTTTCCGTCTGCACCTTTTCTGTGTTGCTTTTCTCCACCAAGTCCATCAGTTGCAACAAATTTCTTTTTAAAAGAAAAACCATACAAAGTGTTAATACCTTCATTGGCAACAAAAACTATATCGCCACCTTTGCCACCATCTCCACCATCTGGACCACCATACATTGTCAATTTACTGCGATAAAAAGAAACAGCACCTCTGCCTCCATTTCCCGCTTTTATTGTAATTTTTACTCTATCTAAAAACATCTTTTTTCCTTTTATTTTTATTAAAATAACAAAATTTTTTAAAAACTATTTAAAGTAATTAATTTTGAAATAACATATGAAATAAATCATAACTAATTTTTGCTTTTATAGTATTTGCAAAAATCTTTAATTTCACACTGCTCGCAATTTGGTTTTTGAGCTTTACAATGATATCTTCCAAATAGGACTAATCTATGATGTATTCTTGGCATATCATTTTTAAGTATTTTTTCTAACTTTATTGAACATTTGCTTGGGTCTTTTTCATCAACCAATCCAACTCTGTTAGCAATTCTTAAAACATGAGTATCAACAGCAATAACATCTGCATCATACAAATCTCCACAAACTACTTTTGCCGTTTTCATTCCAACGCCAGGAAGTTTCATCATATCTTCTATATTTGTTGGAACTTTTCCATTATATTTATTTACAATTTCAATGCTTGCATTTTTTATATTTTTTGCCTTGTTATGATAAAAACCACAAGACTTAATAAGATTTTCTATATCTCTTATGTCTGCACTTGCAAAATCATAAACAGTTGGAAACTTTTCAAATAATTTTGGTGTTACCATATTTACTCTTTTATCTGTGCATTGTGCCGACAAAATTACTGATACTAAAAATTGAAAAGGGTCATTATATTCAAGTTCACATTTTGCATTTGGAAATAACTTTTCAAGGTACAAAATAAATCTTTCTTTGTCTTCATTTTTCATAACTATATAAAGTTACCACATTTATGCAAAAAAGTCAAAGGGTATTAGGAGTTCATATTTTTAATAAGTATTACTTTAAAATGAAATTATACAATAATAAAATCCCCATTTAATCATTACAAAAGCAATCCCAACTTTTTATAAGAAGTTGAGATTGCCACAAAATTATCAAATATCAATATTAACTATAAAATCCAAGGCTCACTAGTATTGCTTTGTCAACTTGTCGCATTTTTGTTATATCAAGTGTACAAATCTTTTCGTTTAGTCTACGCTTGTCAATAGTTCTTATTTGTTCCAAAAGTATAACACTATCTTTTGGCAAGTTATATTGGTGTGCAGGGAGTTCAATATGCGTTGGGATTTTTGCTTTTGTAAGTTGACTTGTTATTGCTGATACAATAATAGTTGGTGAATATTTATTCCCAATATTATTTTGGATAACTAAAACAGGTCTAAGTCCACCTTGTTCACTTCCAACAACGGGACTTAAATCGGCATAATATATATCACCTCTTACTATTTGTCTGTTTTCTTGCACGATATTATCCTTTCATATCCTAATAAATCAAGAAGGTCAGCATTTTCAAATTCACTATCAAGGTCAATTTGAGAAAATATTTCTCCCTTCACTTTCATAGTATGCAAGTGAGGGTCATTTTCGTTAAGAATGGTTGAAACATTTTTACCTTGACTTTCAAACTTTTGTATGCTTTCTTTTAGTTCTTGATTATATTTTTCAAAATCAATCATTTAATTATCTCCATTTTATTTTTTATAATACTTTTATTTTTTGTCGAAAAATATTATTTGTTTTTTATGTTTATTTTTAGAATATTAAAAAAAAGAAAATATATACAAAAAAATTCCTTTCTTTTTTTGAAAGGAATTTAGTTTATTTATTTTTCAATTATTTCTTCTTTATTTTTTATTGGGTCAATTAAAATTGAATATTCTTTTTTTATTTTATATAAATTATCAATAAATTCTTTATCATTTTTGTATTTTTGATATTTATTTTTAAAATTTTTATTAAAAATATCTTCAAGGAAAAATTCTCTATTTTTTAATGACCAATACATATGTGTTAAAAACAATTTTTCATCATATAAATCATTTTGGGAATATGATTTATATGCCACTGGTTCAAAAACTTTGTAGTAATAATCTTTTTTGAAAATTTGCTTTGCTGTTGTATCCAAAACATAATCTCCAACTTCCACCCAAGAATGTTCAAAAGGTTCAAGATATTCATCTCTTACACTTGCTTCAAGAGTTTTTAACTCACCAACTTTTAAAACTGAATTTAGTGTGTTTTTTGTAAGCAACATTGCATAAAAATGACAGCAACCAAGTGTTTTTGAATTTTTAAAGAATTTACCAAAAGTAGTATCTCCAAATGTTATATTGTCATACTTTTGATAGAATACATCATCAAATTGTTTTGCTTGTTTTTCTTTTAATGCTTTATTTAAAATTTTCCTAAAATAGTAACCTGTTTGTGAACTTTTTATCATATTGTTATTATAACACTTATAGTAATTTAGTCAATATCAAGTTTTGATAATGCTTTATTTACCTGTTCATAAGTAAAGCCTTTTGAAAGTAAATGCCTATATAATTTTTGTTTTGTCTTTTCATCTTGCGGTTTATTTTTAAGATATTTTTGAGCAAGATTTATAACATCTTCATCATCAATTTGATATTCGCTTAACACTTCATTTATTATGCTATCTTTTACACCCTTTTGTTTGAGTGCAGATTTTAAATACATTATTCCTTTTGTGTTTTGTTTGCTTTTTACAAAAGCTTCGGCATAATATTTGTCATTAATATACCCATAGTCTTCAAGTAAATCAAGAGCATCATTTATACTTTTTGGCAAAAAACCTTTTTGCTTTAGGTGGTCAAATACTTGCCACCTTGATTTAAGACATTTTGAAACATAACTTATTGCCATATTTTTGCAAGTAAGATTTTCACTTTCTGCTCTAATTTCATCAAATTCATTTTGAGATAAGTTCGTTCCTACTTTTATTTTATTTTTTACAATAGTTTCTGCTTCAAGCAAACAAATATACTCATCATCAACAAATGCTTTATATAGTTCGCTTTTCCCACGCCTAACAAGATTAGTTATTTGCATTTTCTCCCCCTAAAACAGTGCTGGCACTTTTTGTGTAAATTCTAACAAGTCCACCTGCTCCAAGTTTTACTCCACCAAAATACCTTACAACAAAAACTATAATATTGGTTAAATTTTTCTTTTCTATAACATTAAGTATTGGTCTGCCTGCTGTTCCACTTGGTTCGCCATCATCACAAAACTTTATAAGCTCTTGACCATTTGTAATTTTGTAAGCATAGCAAATATGCGTTGATTTTTTGTGTTCTTTCTTTAATTCGTTCAGTATTTTTTCAACATCTTCCACACTATCTATTTTGTACGCATAAGAATAAAATTTTGATTTCTTTTCAATCAATTCTATTTGATTTATAAGTTGCATTATTCCACTATTACCTTAACAAAATTTTTCTTGCCTTTTTTGAGCATAATATAGTCATTTTTTAAATCATTTGCATTAATTATTCTATTTGCATCTGTAACTTTTTCATCGTTTACAATTATTCCACCTTGCAAACACATTCTTCTTACTTCACCTTTTGATGAAAGTAACCCTGCATTTACAAACAAATCGGTAACAAGTATACCATTGTTCAATTCATTTTTACTTACTGTATATGTTGGAACATTATCCAAATTTCCTTGTCCATTAAAAAGTGCTTTTGTTGCTTCTTCCGCAAGTTTTGCATCTTCTTCTCCACGAACAAATTTTGTTATTTCATAAGATAAAACTTTTTTTGCATTTACAATATCTTCGCTGATTAATCTATCAACTTCTTTCATATCAATATCTGTAAACAATGCAAACATCATTTTTACGCAAGCATCTGGAGTTTGATATACACCTTGATAGAAATCATATGCGGAAATTTTGTCTTTATTTATCCATATCGCACCTTTTTCTGTTTTACCCATTTTTTTACCTTCTGGTGTTAAAAGCAATGGATTTGTTGCTCCAACCAAATTGATATTTGTGCCATTTTGGAAGTTTAATTTTCTTTGAAGTTCAACACCTGCTGCAATATTACCCCATTGGTCGCCACCACCATATTGCAATGTGCAACCATATTCACGATTAAGATGAATAAAATCATATGCTTGCATTGGCATATAGCCAAGTTCAAATAATGTTAAACCACCTTCATTTATTCTGTTGTCATATATTTCATTTGAAAGCATTTTATTAATATTAAAATGAGAACCAATATCACGCATAAAATCAATGTATGATATGTTCTTAAACCAATCATAGTTATTTACAATAATTGCAGGATTTTCCCCATCAAAATCCAAAAATATTTTTAATGTTTCTTTTATTCTTTCTATATTTTTTTGAATAACATCTTTATCCAAAATTTTACGCATTTCGTTTTTGCCCGATGGGTCGCCAATACATGCAGTTGCACCACCCATAAGTAAAATAACTTTGTGTCCTGCTTTTTGAAATCTTCTTAATATGCAATATGGAACACAGTGTCCAATGTGCAAGCTATCTGCTGTTGGGTCACTTCCTTCATACAAAGTTATTGGCTTGCCACTTTCTAACATTTCTTTTAATGCGTTTTCATCTGTACATTGGTACAAAAGACCTCTTTCTTTTAATGTTTGATACAATTTTGTGTCTATCATAATTCTCTCCTAAAAACAAAATAAGCACATTCGTATAAGGACGAATGTGCTTTCGTGGTACCACCTTACTTCGCTAAATTAATAGCCTTATTTTATTTTTTACGCAAAATATAGCGATTAACTCCAATTGTGTATTTCAATTTTATGCTTTGAGAACTTTTCAGCAACCAGTCCTTCTCTCTTTACCCACATATAATCTACTAGATAATTCTCATCATTAACAAGTGTATTAAACAACATTTTTCATAATTTGTCAACATAAAATAAAATTTTAGCAATTTATGTTAAAAATATTTTGGTGAAAAGGTCAAAAAATTATATACTAATAAAGTAAAGGAGAAGTTATGGAACATACAGAACAACTGCACTGCCTTAATAGTCGTGGTGCATCTCCAATCCCTGAAGAAGGTGGTTGGATTCAAGCAAAAGAAATAAAAGACATCAGTGGATTTACTCATGGATGTGGAACTTGCGCTCCACAACAAGGTGCTTGCAAACTTACAATAAATGTAAAAAATGGAATAATTAAAGAAGCCCTTGTTGAAACTGTTGGTTGCACAGGTATGACACACTCGGCAGCAATGGCAAGCGAAATTTTGGTTGGTAAAACCATTTTGGAAGCACTTAATACTGACCTTGTTTGCGATGCAATTAATGTTGCTATGAAACAAGCATTTATGCAACTTGTTTATGGAAGAAGTCAATCTGCTTTTAGTGAAGGTGGATTAAGCGAAGGAAGTGCTCTTGGAGACCTTGGTAAAAATCTATCAAGTGCAGTTTCAACTTGTTATGCAAATTCAAAAGTTGGACCAAGATATATGAACCTTGCAGAAGGATATATCACAAAACTTGGGCTTGACGAAAATAGTGAAATTATTGGCTATGAATATGTGAACATTGGAAACTTTATGCAACTACTTTCAAATGGCGATAGTTATGCTGTTGCAATGGAAAAGTCGAAAAAAGTTTATGGCAGATTTAACGAAGCTGTAAAGGTTATTGACCCAAGAAAGGAGTAACATATGGAAATAACAGAAAATGTAACAAAAAAAATGGAAAGCATAAACTTTGCTTTAAAGAAATTTGGAATAAAAGATTTAACCGAAGCAAGACAAATTTGTGATGCACACAACATTGATGTTGAAAGCATTGTAAAAGGTGTTCAACCAATATGTTTTGATGATGCTGTTTTTGCATATGAACTTGGTTGTGCTATTGCAATTAAAAATAATGCCAAAAATGCAGAAGATGCTGCAAGATATATTGGACAAGGATTACAAGCTTTTTGTCTTTTGGGAAGTGTTAGTGATGAGCGTCAAATTGGCATTGGTCATGGCAATTTGGCTGCGATGCTCCTTAGTGAAGACACAAAATGTTTTTGCTTCTTGGCAGGTCATGAAAGTTTTGCAGCTGCAGAAGGTGCAATGGGAATTGCAAGAACTGCAAACAAAGTTAGGAAAACTCCATTAAAAGTTATATTAAATGGACTTGGAAAAGATGCTGCATATATAATTGCAAGAATAAATGGGTTTACCTATGTTTCAACAGAATATGATTACAAAACTCATACATTAAAAGTTTTGGGAGAAAAATCATTTTCTTCTGGTGAAAAGAAAAATGTTAAAGTTTATGGTGCATATGATGTTTTGGAAGGTGTTGAAATAATGAAACTTGAAAAAGTTGATGTATCAATTACTGGTAACTCCACTAACCCTGTTCGTTTCCAACACCCAGTTGCTGGAACTTATAAAAAATGGTGCTATGACAATGGGAAAAAATATTTCTCTGTTGCAAGTGGTGGTGGCACTGGCAGAACACTTCATCCAGACAATGTTGGGGCTGGCCCTGCAAGTTATGGACTTACTGACACAATGGGAAGAATGCACTGCGATGCACAATTCGCTGGGTCAAGTTCTGTTCCTGCACATGTTGAAATGATGGGGTTT
>CAMEUD010000039.1 GCA_945937975.1 uncultured Clostridia bacterium | reverse complement strand
CTAAACAATTAACCTTTACTATTCTTGTACAATATTTAATTTTTATGGTTCTTGCTACCACACTTCTGTGTGATAACAACAAGATAATACCACATACTTCAAGCATTGTCAACGACTTTTTTAAAATTTTTTAAACATTTTTTTATTCTATTCATTTTGTCCTTTTTTGTATATTGACAACCCCGTATTTTTATCATATCATATATATAATAAAAGGATGTTAGACGTAATGGGACTTTTGAAGAATAGGTCAAAATATAAAAAACTTAAACAGAAATACATAGACAACTTAAGGTCTGACTTTCGCATAAACAGAAGTTACAAATCACCACATTTCAAATTGTTCTATAATGGAAAATATATTTATTTTAAGACCCAAGAAAGTGAAGATTTGCGATATAACGAACTTATATGCAATGAAATTGCAAAACGAATGAAAATAAATTGTGTTGAATACGATTTGGCAGAACTAAAGCACGACAACATAACCTACAAAGGCCTTGTTTCAAACAATTTTGTAAACAACAACCAGTCTTTTGTTGCTTGTGCCACCTATTCCTTTGGAGCAAATGATGGGCTGTGTTGTATCATTAGAAATCTTGAAAAACTTAAAAAACAAAACGAATGCAATCTTGACACAGAAGAAATTGAATTTGATTTATTTAAAATGATAGTTTTTGATTATCTCACTTGCCAATCAGACAGGCATGACTGCAATTTTGGATTTATTTTGGACAATAATGGAGATATCCCAACACTAAAAGTTGCACCACTGTTTGACAATGAGTTATCTTTTGGATTTACGAGCATAAAGAATTTTGAAGATATTTTTAGTATTATAAATTTAAACTTAAGATTTTCACCATACAATTTTAACATATTAAACAACAACTGTATAATTGGATGCGAAAATAACGAACTTGCAAGAGAAATTATTCTCTATGCAAAAGACAAACCACAACTACTTAATTATGTTAAATTTGTAATAAGAGATTTTAATACAATAAATCTTGGGAAATCCCTTCAAAAAAAAGTTGTTTACATTCCAAATCAGAAATTGCAACTTGTTGACAATATTATAGGCATCAAAAAAAGAGAGTTGTTACAAGCATATATAAACATTCTAACACCAAAAAGGGACAAAAAGAATACATACAAGGTTGATAAAAATACAAAAAAATACACTCTTGAGTAAAACTCAAAAGTGTATTTTTTATTTTATTTGTTTAAACAATAGTTCTGCTATGTTTACTTTGCAAACATCATAAAAATGATTTATGTTGGCAGTTGCATTAACTTCGCACACAACCGGGCCATTTATACTCCTTAAAATATCAACAACTGCAAAATCACAACCAAGAGTTTTTGCCGCATTTATTGCAAGTTGTTCATCGCTATAGGTTGGTATATATGCAGACATTGACCCACCAAGACCAACATTTGACCTAAAATCATTTCCACTGCCTTGACGCCTTAGCGATGCAACAACCTTGTTCTTTATTACAAAAATTCTTATATCACTTCCACTTGATTCCGTTATATATTCTTGGAATAAAAGCCTGCTGTAACTATGCTCCGAAATAATTTTGTAGATATCTTCTTTTGTTCGTGCCAAAAATACATTTTCGCCGGATGCACCGTAAAAATCTTTTATTACAAGTGGCAACCCTAAATCACTTATTGCATTTTGAATGAAATCATAAATACTTTTTTGATTATTTGGGTTAATTGATGGAAAAATTACAGTTTTTGGAATGTTTACATTTGTTGTCGCTAGTTCTTGATACATATTTGCTTTGTTTTCACAAATATCAAGAGCCTTTGACGGATTAACAACCTTTACGCCCATCATTTCCAAGTTTTTGGCAAGGTGCGCATCTTTGTTAAAAAACAAACAATAGTCATATGTGCCATAACTTTCATGAGATTTAACTTCGTCGTTATCTATGTAGGTATATAGTTGAGTGTTTGACCTAAAAGTAAGTGCAATGTTGAACTTTTTGGCAGCATCAATTAGCATTTTATTTTTTTCAATAAAGGTAAACTCATCACCTATTTCATCATTATATACTACTAAAATTTTCCCTCTCATAAGAAAACCTCTTGCCTAAAATATATCACATACTTGAAAGATTTTCAATAAAGTTTTTTATAAATTTGCAAAATTTTTTCCTTGAAATTTTGGGGCGAGCATATCTTTTGAATAAAATTTAATTTTTTATCTTTGTAGTATACAAAAACTTTGGAATCTTCAACTTTGTAACAGATAAATCTAACTTCCCTGCACTTGTCAACCACCACAGTTTTTTTGCTATTTATTTTAAATATATTTCCAACTTTAAGTTTTATGTTTTCGCCTTGCAAAATTCTTATACAATCATTATGAATTACATTTGCATCACATTTTGTCATTATATCCAAGTCGGTGTAAGACATTTTTTTGATTTGTTTTGATATCGTAATTTTTGGATTGACTTGTTTTATTCCACAAACATCTGTCCAATTTTCATACACATTTGCGTGTAAACATTTTGCAATTATCGCCCCAGTTATATCAGAGCCACCACGAGAAAATAATTTTATCTTGTTATTTTCATCAATACCATAAAATCCACAAGTTGCAATTATTTTGTATTTATTTATATAATTATTTAATTTATTTTTTGTTTTTTTGTAATTTATTTTATTATCTTGAAAGAAAATAATCTTTTCTGCGGGAATAAATTTAATACCAAGATATTTTGACATAAATAAAGTTGTTAAATATTCACCTCTTGATATGAGATAATCGGCATTTTGGGTTGACAAAAATTTGTTATAAAATTTGTTTAATAATTTTTGTGTACTTACGTTTATTTTTAATATTTTTTGTAATTTTTTAAACTTATTTAATATTATTTTTTTATTTTTTGTTACATTTTTATTTTGAGATATTTCGATCAATAAATCAGTTATTTTTTTATCGCCCTTGCGACTTTTCCCAATTGCAGAAAAGACAAAAACCTGTCTTTTGGAGTTTTTATCTTTTAATAACTTTATATTTTGAATTGACTTTAAACTCGTGGTTGATGTACCACCAAACTTACAAACTATCAATCAAATTCTCCATATCAAACAAACCATTCTTTTTTGTTACAATAAACTTGCAAGCATTATATGCACCAAGACAAAATACTTGTCTGCTTTCTACATTATGCACAAGAGTTAAAGTTTCAAAATCGTTATACACTTTCACTTTATGAATACCAATAACTTTGCCAACTCTAAGTGCAACAACTTTTGGTGTTATGTTATTTTTCTTTAATGTTGCTATTAACATTTTTGCCGAACCAGATGGAATATCTTTTTTTGTTTTATGATGTACTTCTTCCAAAACTATTTCTTGGTCTTGTTGTCCCTTTATATTTCTTACCATTCTGTTTAGAACATTAAACATAATAGAAAAATTTGATGACATAAAAATAGGTATAACTTTGCTTTGCTCTTTTATCTCATCAAAATTTTCTTTTGTGTGATTTGTTGTTGCTATAACCAGTGGTAACTTTTTATTTTTTGCAAAAGTTAAGTTTTGAATTAAAGCATCAGGAGTTGAAAAATCTAATATAATATCTCCACACTTATCTTTTAAATCTTTTGCATTATCTTTATCTATCGCAACATAATCTACTTTGTTTTGGGTAAAAAAATATTGCATCTCTTTGCCCATTCTTCCATTTGCACCAATCAAAATAACTTTCATATATTCTTTAAATCTCCATCTAATACTTTTTTGTGATTTTCTTGAAGTTTTATCAAAGGTTCTCTTAACTCATTTTTTATCAGTTTTAATTTTGCCAGAACATATTTAACTGGTATAGGATTTGGTTCGATAAATAAATCTTTATTTATAGAATAAAACTTTTTTGAATACTTTTTGTGTTCAACTAAACTTTTCCAAGCATAAACAACATCTTTTGGAAAAGCATTTGAAGTTACACTTATAATTCCATTTGCACCAAGTGAGTGAAAAATGAAACTCAAGTTGTCATTTCCACAATATATTTTTTGATTATCAACTTTTTCAAAAACTTCCAAAATATGTTCAATATTACCATTTGCTTCTTTTATTCCTGCAATGCTTTTTAGATTGCATAATTTTGTGTATGTGTTAGGCAAAATGTTTACACCTGTTCTTGATGGAACATTATACACAAAGAATGGAATATTTATGCTATCAATATTTTTATAGTACTCAATAATTCCATTTTGCGTTGTTTTATTATAATAAGGAGTAACACAAAGCACAGCATCAGCTCCAAGCCTTTTGGCTTGAATGGTATTTTTAACAGCCGAACTTGTGTTATTTGAGCCAGTTCCAACAATTAATTTTATTGGTTTTTTTATTAGTCTTCTTGCAAACCTTATTATTTCATCTCTTTCATAATAGTCAACCGTTGCACTTTCCCCTGTTGTCCCCAAAATCAAAATTGCACTAACCCTTGCTTCTATTTGATTGTTTATTAACCTTTCCAATGCAACATAGTCAATGCTCTTATCTTGCTTGAATGGTGTAATAAGTGCTGTACAAACACCTTTAAAAATCATTATTTACTCCTTTTTATAAGTTCATCTAAAATTTGAACACCGTTTTGTGATGCTCCTTTTCTTAAATTATCGCCAACAACAAAAATAGAAAATGAATTTTTAGCAAGTTCTGTTTTCCTTAATCTACCAACATAAACATCTTTTTTATTTTTAACATACCTTGGTTGTAATTTTGAAAAATCATTGCCAACATATTTTACATTTAAAGAATTCTTAAGAGCATTTTCTATGTCTAATAAGGTTACATTTTTTCTTGTTGTAAAATTAATGCTTATGCTATGACAAATATCAACATTTACCCTAATGCAAGTTGCCGAAACTTTGATATTAACATCATCTAATATCTTTTTTGTTTCGTATATCATTTTGTTTTCTTCTTTACTTATTCCTTGCCTGTCAATTTCTCCAATATACGGAATAAGATTATTATCAATAACATAATCCAACTTCCTTAAATCTTTTTGATTGATTTCTTTTTGGTCAAGCAAAGCTTTATGTCCTGCACCACTCAATGATTGGTATGTTACATATTCAACACTTTTAAGTCCAAACAACTTATGAATATTACAAAGAGCCATAAGCGAAATACTTGTTGAACAGTTTGGATTACAAATTATACTTTCATTTGCCTTATCTAAATTTATTTCAGGAATTATGATAGGATATTCTTTCCTATACATACTAGAAAAATCTATCACAACTGTTCCCAAAGTTACCAACTTCTTGATGTACAGTTTTGAAATATTTTCTGGAGTACAAAATAAAGCATAATCATATTTTTCTTTAAAAAGATTATTTTCATTAAGTTCTTGAACAATAATATTTTTGTTGTTTATCTCAAACACCTTGCCAACAGAATTTTTGCTTGCAAACAAAGATATATCATTTTTGTCAAGTTTATATTCTTTTATCATTTCAATAGTTTTTCTTCCAACAAGACCTGTTGCACCAACGACCACAATTTTCTTTTTCATAAAAAATACTCCATTAATATTAATGAAGTATTCCTAATAATTGTTAAAAAAAGAATGTAAAGACTTAATCTTTACATTCATATAGTTTATTCTTCGTTACCTTTAATATCTTCTTCCAAAACTTCGGCAATACATTCAACTTTTGTTCTGCCATCTTCAATAACTTTGTTATTTGCTCTGTGGCAATAATATGTGTCAGTTGAATTGTTTGCTGTTTTTGCATAGAAATATACATATTCCCCAGCAATGTCAACAGCACCTTCACCTTGCTTAATGTTTTCCATTAAAGCAACTGTTTGAACCTTTTTATCTTTGTAACTTATTCTATACAAACCTTTGCTTGTTGAATAATAAACATAATCACCATATATCAATTCAATTTTTGCTTCTTCATCAACAAGTGGAGTTGTTCCTGTGTTTAACATAATTTTTTTGTTATATTCAAAAACATAATTTTCATTATTGATTATAGAAAAGTTTGAAACTGTATCTGTTGTTGTGTTACTTGAAGTTGTTGCTCCAACATATGTTAATTTTTGTTCACCACTTTCAAATGTTGAACCCATTGTATTTGAATAATAGTAAGCAACATTTGTTGTTGTATCCAATTTTTTGTAATATAACTTGTTTTTTTCAAGTGCGACCAAAGTTACTGTTTCTCTGTAATTTCTATCAATTAAATTTGATTCTTTTGTTAATAAATTATATTTATTTAAGTAATTACCAGATGTTATTCCTGCTGTTTTATCATCTTCGCTAATATCAGTTGTGTAATAGAATGTATCAAGATTCCCATAGTTTGTTGGGAAAACTACATCTAAAACATCACTTACAAGAGTTTCAATTTTTCCTAACTTATCACCAATAGTTAATTTGATTATTTTGCTGTTATCAAAAACTAATAAATATGGAGTTTCTTCTGTTACCAAGAAAAATTTACCTTGTGTTGTTTCTGTTGAAAGTATTTCTTGTCTGCCTGTCCCATCAAGTTTAATTCTAAACAATGTTGTAAGGTTGAACAAATCTCCACCCTTTTTATCTTTGTGAGCGTTTGGAGATGTAAAATACAAATAGTTTCCAACAATAAACATATTTGAATTATTAAATCCAGAAATTTTTGATGTTACTTTTTCAATGTTTTCAATAAAATCATCATCATCTCTTGTTGTATATCCAAATTCATCTGTTTTTACTCTGTATAAAGCATTTTGCTTTGTTGTTCCATCTTCATTTGCATTGCCAGAAAGTGAACTATAATCAGCAAAGGTGTTTGCATAATAAACATAATCACCCATCATAACAACACTTCCACCATTTGAACTAACTTCTCCTGTTGGCATATTAAGTTTTGGTGTACAGCCCACTAATACAAAGCATAGGCATAATACAAGTGCTAATACATATTTAATACTTTTTTTCATAAATTATAAATCCTTATAAACTGCTAAATGTTATCATTAAAATTATTTTATGTCAATATTATTCTTCAATAATTGGTTCAAAAACAACTTTAAAATTGTTTGGTTCATTGCTAAACCCTTTTTCTCTTTGATTGTAACTAACTCTTGTTGTTAAAGTAATTGTTGCAAAACTTGCTTGATTTCCAATATCATAAGCATCAAGCTTTTCTATTGTTGTTGCACTATTTGTAATTACTGAATTTGATGTGTTTTCAAATTCGATTGTAACTCTGATTGGAACAAAAGAATAATTATAAACAACAATTTCATACACTATTGGAGTTGAAGCATCAACAAATGACAGACTCTCTGTAATATTCCAAACATTATCTTCTTGGTCAAGCCACTCTTGCGAATCTTCTCCACGCATTGATTCATTGAAATCAACTTTATGAACAAGTCCAAGTGCTTGTCCATATTCTTCTATTGTTGAATATGAACTTCCTTGTGGTGGAGTTGTTAAATTTGCTTGTTTGCAACCTGAAACTTTGCAATCAAGAGCAACATAAATTGATGATGATGGTTCAAACCCGATTGTGTTTGAAATTGAGAAAGATTGATTCATTTTTGCATAAACATTTATTCCAAAAAGACACACTGCAAAAATAATTATTGCAATAGATGATGTAATAATAAATCTTCTACGCATATGCGCCTCCAACCTTCTCAATTTATAGTAAAACAATAAGTTTTACTACTTACTCAATGTAATTTTAATAAATTAAATAACAATAGTCAAGCAATATGAAATATTTATTCTCTAAATTATTCACCACTTGCTTTATTTTATTACAAAAACACAGAATAATTTAACAAAAAAATATTGAATATTTACTCTCTTTGGTGTATACTAATTTAAGTAAACAAAGGAGAAACAAAATGTTAGAATTTTTAAAAAATTATTGGACTTTGATTGTATGTGCAATTCTTATCATAACAGTTGTTGTTCTTTTAATTGTGTTTAGAGATAAACCTGAAACAAAAGAAAATAATGAAAAAACAACTAACAAAGAAGTTGCAAATGAATCAAACAACGAAGAAGCCAAAGGGCCAGAAACAGTTGAAGAAACAAAAACTGCTCAACCAGAAGAAGTAAAAGAAGAAAATCAAGAAAAGGTTGAAGAAAAACCAAAAAAGAAATCTTCGAAAAAAGCAAAAGCTGAAGCAACAGAAGAAAAAGTTGAAGAAGATAAAAAAGAAGAAGATTCTTTAAAAACAGAAGAAAAAACTGAAACTGTTGAAGAAAATAATGAGCAACCAGTAAAAGAAGAAAAACCAAAGAAATCAGCAAAAGTAAAAAAAGAAGTTAAAGAAGAACCTGTGGAAGAAAAATCAGAAGTTGCCACAGAAGAAACAGAAGAACACACAGAAGAATTATCTACTGAAGAAGAAGAAAAAGTAAGATCTCAAAAATATATGGTTACATATGACAAAGAAAGAAAAGATTGGGTTGTAAAAAAGACTGGCGCTCAAAAAGCATCAAAGCGTTGCAAAACAAAAAAAGAAGCAATGGAAGTTGTAACAAGACTCGCTGACAACCAAGAACTTAACATTTCTGTAAAGAAGAAGAATGGTAAATTCCAAAAAACAGAAAATGCAACAAGATTGATTAAAAATAACAACAATAATAACAATGACACAGATAATCAATAATTACTAATAAAAACAAAAAATTCGCTAATATTTAGCGAATTTTTTTATTAACCTTTGTAGTAAAGCGTTTTTAACACATTTTTTAAAAAATAAAAAGTTTTTAGTCTATACCCTGTAAACCCAGTAAAATAAAAAGACACTCTTGAATTTGGGTGTGTCCCAAATTATAAAGTGTTTTTTATTTATTATTTATTTATTGGTTGAAAAATATAAACATTTTGAGAATATTCAATATCTTGTAATGAAATCAATTCCATTTTATTATCAGTTTTAACTAATTTATAATATTTTGTTCCTGTTAATGTTTGTTCTGCGAAAACATTTGCAATTTTTACTTTGTTTGCTCCAACTTTTATATAATAATCATTTTTATATTGTTCAAGTGAATTTTCAGATAGCTTTGTAAAATTTGATGATTCCACAATTATTGAATTATTTAAGCAAGATTCAATATCTACAATTTTATAATAAAGTCTATTGTTTAGATTTAAAAGTAATACTGAACTTAAAAAATTATTATTAAGCCATTTTATATTTGTAGAAACTGAAGTTTTATAATACAATGAATTTTCGATAAATTCTATACCACCACCTGCATATGAATTCCCATTGTAAACACGATTTTCTTTATAATATCCAATCAATGAAGGTTCGTAAATGTTTTGTTTTATATTCCTTAATCCACTTACTATATTTGTGTTATTATATGGCTGTTCAACACCATTTACTATAGATTTGTCAATATGGTACATTAGTGAGCCCAAATCATAATCCATCAGATATACTTCTTTAGTATCACTAATCATATATTTGGTATCTATAAAATAGATTAATTTATTATTAAAATCTTTAGTAACGATATGTGAGTTTGCAACATAAGTGTAGCCATATTTATCAGTTATAACATTATTTATTGAAACTTCTTTATTTGGCATAATATCTGTAAAGACTAATTCACTGTTATTATTAATTGTCATTTTATAATAATTGTCATTACTATCTTTAACAATATCAATGTCATAAATTAAAGCAATATTAAAATTACTAATTTTATAAATATTACCATTTGCCATATCAACAACAAAACTTTGAGAAAGTGCCGAACTATAATAGTCTTTTAAGTCAAATTCACTAATTCCGTTTTCATCATATATCAACTCGTTTGGTCTTAACTCAAGATATTCAGATTTTGTTTCATCGTTATCTATGTAATTGTAATTTCCGCTTTCACCAACTTCTGCCACAAATTGCATAAACATATACTTTTCATTAACATACAATCTATTAATTTGAGCAGGAATTTCTTCTTGAGTAATAGTTGTATTTGAATCTATTAAATTACCTTCGGAATCATAAATATCTTCTTGTACAGATTTGTTCTTCTTAAATGTAACTTTAGTAATAATATTATCATCATATTCAACAGTCCCATTTTTATATGTTTCTGTTGTTGAATACAAATAATACTTTTCACTACTTTCAGAAGAATTAGACAACAAACTCGCACTTAATAATAATTTTGAATAATTACTCTTTTTTGATACTGAAGTTGATGCTTTTTTTATACCAAAAGCTTTTGAATTCCCAATATCAATAGACAAATCTTTCATATATGATATATTAATTGGACTT
>CAMEUD010000038.1 GCA_945937975.1 uncultured Clostridia bacterium | reverse complement strand
AATTTCTATTTTTTCTTTTTTATTATTCTTGAACCAAAACTCCAAGATAGTATTTGTTGATAATATTTGATGCTGTACTAAATTCATCTGTACTAAGTTCAGCTGAATTTGCACCATAAAGTCCGTTATATTGTAATTGGCTTGCATTTTTAACATAAACATCCATAGTCAAATTACCAGAGCAGTTTTCGATTTTTACATCTCTTGCACCGCCTCTATTCCAACCAAGAATAGTTCCAACACTAACAGGTTTTGAACCATAACTGCTTTCATTTGTATTGTCATCGTTTTGGTAAGCATAAACTTTTACAATGCCATTTGTTACTGTGCAGTTTTTATATAATGTTACATCTCCACTTTGTGTTTCTGCAACGATTCCACCAACACTTAATCTATCATTAAAAGCAGTACCCTTTTTAACTGTTATACTTACATTGTTTGTATTAAGATTTTCACGAGAATAAATTTTTGTTTCTGTGTTTGCATTGTGGTCGCAACCAATAACTCCACCGATATATGCTTTTGAAGCAACAATGGTTGCATTAACATTATTTACATTGCAATCTTTTAATATTGTTGAAGCATTATCTTTAATACCATATGCTGATACATCGCTTTCACCTCTTGCCATAAGAGTGCCATAGTAACAATATTTTGCAGATGCAGTTTTTGACATTTCGTCCATATCAATATTAACAGTGATATTATCCAATGTTAAATCGTGAATATTTGCTGCTGCAACATAACCAAAGAAACCAAAATGTATGCATTGGTCAGTTGTGTTTTGAGCATCAACTGTAACTGTTGAGTTGTCAGCAAGTGTTAATGTGTATTTTGTTGAATCATTTGTGATTTTAAAGTTTGAAATTGTGTGTCCGTTTCCATCAAATTCACTACAGAAATAATCTTTTCCAAAAACAGGGGATATAGTGTTCCAAACTTCGCCACCAAGGTCAATATCTTGTTTTAACAAATATCTAAATGCGTTTCTTGATGCTGCTGATGGTATTTCATAAATGTCTTTATTCATTTGAATAAGGTCTTCATAAGTATTAATTTCTTTTGTGATTTTTTCAATGCTTATTCTTTTGATAATAGAAATTGGATTGTGATTTTTATCTTGATACTTAACTTTTATATATAGAACATCTCCATATTTTTCAACAACATTGTTTGTTGTTTTTGAACTTTCCAAAACATTAGTTTTGTCATCGTTTAAACTTTTATAGTAACCGATTTCTCTTGTGATTGCATCTGATGAGATACTTTCATTTTGAATTGAAAGTCTAAATTGTTTTGCATCATATTCAAAATATACATTATTTTCATCTTCGCTTTTTGCAACAACTGTTACTTTGTTGTTTGTTGAATCTGTGTATGTTCCTGCAATATCAAAAGTTACATTACTAAAATTAACTTTGTTGATTGTAAGTGTTGCATACTTGTCTTGTATTGCATTATGTTTATTATCTCCTGTAAATTTTGCAGTAACATAATAAATTCCAGCATCTTTTGCAATTATTGTTTGAGTTCTTTCTTCATCACTAAAATATTCAAAAGATACTTCAACACCTTCTGGCAAAGTGCCTTCAAGGTCATTTTCTGTTAAGATTACAGTTGATTCTGTGTAATCTTTTGTAATATCGTTAAATGCCACACCGCTCATATCATAGTCTGTTTTGCCACAAGCAGTAAGTATTAGGGCAGATAGTCCCAAACACAATGCGAGCATAAAACTTGTAAATAAATTTCTTTTCATCTTTTACTCCTTTTTATACATAATCATCAATTTGTCTTATAATAATCTTGCTTTCATCCCAATGCGAGTTCCAATCAAATTTGCTTCTAAACAATGCCATTGTATCAAAGTATGAATTGACATTTCCAACTTCTTCTCCATAAGATATTGTCGACCAACCATCGCTTACTGACCAAGTTATATATTTTAAATACTGTTTTGACACTTCAAATGAATATTGAGTATCAATATATTTATAAACTCTGTAAGCAGGTTTTTGAAGTAATCCATCTTCTGTGTATAAGCCAAAGTTTGCTCCTTCATATTGACTGTCAACAAGTCTATAATAAATAAGTGCTTTCACACAAGAAAGTTGTGTGCATTTGTAATAAATATATGCAATGCCAGCACTTTGTTGGTTTTTGGTTAATTCAAATACTTCGCCACTTCCTTCTTTTGAAGATGATACTCCACCTTCAGTTAGATACACCGAACGAATTTCTCCATTATATCTTTTGCTTGTTTGCTCCAAATATAATTGAATAACTTCCAAATTGCTCCAAGTGATACAAGATGTGTTAAGTGAACCAGTCATTCCATCACTAGAAAGGTCTGTTGACCAAAAGGTTGGACTTGCAAGGTTAATTCCGTATGGGTGAATTGCAAAACCATAATCATAATTACCTTCGCTTAATGTTTTTATTGTCATATAGTCCAAAATTCCTTTTGGGGAATATTCTTCAATTTTGCTTTGCCAAGCATGAGTAAGTGAAACCAATATTTTATTTTTGCTATAATATTTTTTTATTGCTTGATTTTCAATTCTCATTTCTCTTTCGTATTCTTCAACATAATTTTCCAAGGTGAGAGATGCTTGACCACTGCCAACAATATTGTTCCAGCTTGATGACATATCAATTTCATTTCCAAGAACATAAGTTTCAACAAGACCATAAGAGTAACTACTTTTGTTTCCTTCTTTTGAGTAGTGGTCGCTTAAAAACTCCATAAATGCTCCCCAATATGAAGCACCATATTCATTGGAAGTGTTGACCTGAACATACTTTGATGAACCTTTTGTTGCTGGATATGTTAAGTAATATGGTTGGATTAATTTATCTTCAACATTGTGCATAAGAATAATCAAAGTTACTTTTACACCTTCATTGGTATATTTTGAGATTATTTTATCGTAATGGTCCAAACTTACGATTGGTCCATATTTTCTAAAATCATATACCTAGTTGTTATAAATAAATTTTTCAACTATTTCACTTACTCCATTTCTTGTTATAACAAGTTCGCCTGAATTATTTATACTTTCTTCATACATCAGTTTTTCGACCTGTTTTGTTGAAGCATTGTATATTTCATTTGGAACAATCATTCCATCAATAACAAAGTTGAGTAGGGTATACTCGCAACCAAGGTCGCTTACTTGTTCGGCATATCTGTCTTCACACATAATACCTTTTATGCCAGTAGGTTTAATTACTTCATCATAAGTGTATTTTGCTGAAATTTCTGTGCAGTGCATAGGTCCTGCCAATATGTCATCAATAGTATTTAAAATATAATATTTAAGATAAATGCCGTCATATCCATCAAAAGCATATCTATCAAATTCATAAGTTTGCTCTGTTCCACATTCATAAGAATCTATGTACATTGGATTAACATTGGTGTATTCCGACAGACCGTTTGTTGTTTCACCATACAAGTACTCGTAGGGTTTTATTGCAACAAGTGAAGCATTTTCACCAATTTCTCCAATATTGGAAAGTGAAATTTTTATTTTTGATAATGTTGATGTAACGGTAAAATCATAATCGGGTTCGATATAATCTTCATCATCAAACCCATCATTAATATCCCAAGAGAATTGATTAATTGAACAACCAGAAAATGCTAATAAACAAATTGTGATTATGCAAATAAAAATTGTAATAAATCTTCTCTTACGCAATTAAACCTCCCTTTATAGTTATTTGCAATTTTCAACCAATAATAACAAATCTCGACAAATAAATCAATAAAACTAAAAATAATATTTTTGAAATTATATTTTATGTGGTATACTAACATAAACATAGGAGTAAGTATGCTAGAACTAAAAGGCGTGTCAAAGGTCTTTAAAACAAAAAATCAAACCGTAGTTGCCCTTAATAATATAAATCTTTATTTTGAAAAGAAAGGGCTTGTTTTTATCACGGGTAAAAGTGGTTCAGGGAAAACAACATTACTTAATATCATTGGTGGGCTTGATGATGCAACATCTGGCGAAGTTGTTATAAATGGAAAAAGTACAAAAGATTTCTCAAAATCCGATTATGATAGTTACAGAAACACATACATAGGATTTGTTTTTCAAGAGTATAACCTTATAGATAATATGACAGTTCAAGAAAATTTGTCGCTTGCAACTGAACTTAAAGGTACACTTAAAAATGATGAAAACATTAAAAAAGTTTTGGACAAAGTGGGAATTGAAGATGTTTTGTCAAGGTATCCAAAAGAATTGTCTGGTGGTCAAAGACAGCGTGTTGCTATTGCAAGAGCAATTATAAAAAATCCAAGCGTTGTTATGGCAGATGAACCAACAGGTGCATTGGATACTGCAAATGGGTTGCAAATAATAACACTTTTAAAAAAATTATCAAAAGAAAAACTTGTTATAGTAGTTTCTCACGATATGAACCTTGCCAATAAATTTGCTGATAGAATAATTAATATAGAAGATGGAAATGTAACAAGCGATGTTACAATAAATGAAAACAAAAAGAACAAAAACAAGGTTCAACTTTCAAAAGACTACTTGTCAATTCAAAGAGGAGCAGACCTAAATTCAAGCGAACTTGATACAATTAAAAACGCAGTAAAAAGTGGAAAAGACATTGCAGTTGTTGATAACATTAATATTCAAAAGAAAAACACTGTTGTAAAGCGTGAACAAGATGAAAAACAAACTCCTTTTATAAAAACAAACTTAAAATTTGCATCAATTTTTAAACTTGGTTGCAATTTATTAAAAGTAAAAAAAGTTCGACTTATTATAACCGTATTATTATGTGCAATAGCGTTTGCAGTGTTTGGGGTGTGTGATGCAATGTCAATTTATGATGAAAATAGATTGATGGCGAATTCTTTAAAATCACTAAACACTCCATCAGTAACAATAACTGCCAATATTTCAAATCAAAAGGGTAATTATTTTGATATTGGAGTAAACGAAGAACTTATTGTGTCAATGTCTCAAAAAACAGGCTATGCAACAAAAGGTGTTTACACATCATATTATATGGGAAGGCTTGCTCCAGCTGAAGTAAGTAATAGCAATTCTTATTCAATGAGTAAATACTATTACTATAAAGCAATAAAAGGCGCTGTTGAATTTTCTTCAAGTGATTTGTTAAATTACAATTTTAGTATATACAAAGGCAAGTTGCCAGAAAACTATAATGAAATTGCAATAACAAAATACTATGCAAATTGTTTGCTAAATTGGTGGTATTCTTATAAAGATGAAGAAGGCAAAGTAAAAAATTTACAAAGTATTGATGAACTTATAAACGAAGAAACTCCAATGACATTAACATTAGGTACAACAGAAAAGAAAGTTAAATATAAGATTGTTGGAATTATTGATACAGGTGAAATTGATACCAAATTTGATGAGCTAAAAGTTGATTTTGAAAGTCAAAGTAAAGTTCTTCAAAATGAATTTTTGAATTATATAAACAATGGATTTTTCATCTATACATTTGTAAAAACAGGATTTTGTGAATATGCTTACAAAGATTATGGAGCAGTAACAAAATATATCAACAAGTCCTATGTTTACAAAATGGGTGAGTTTGGAGAAAAAAGTATATTCTGTGATTACGATGAATTGGTAAAAATAAAAGAGCCTATTTTTGTTGATGAAACAAAAACAAACTTAAATGGTAATGAAATTTTATTAAATATAACTCAATTTGAAACTATCAATAAAGCTATAATTGAAAGATTAAAAGTTATTGCCAACAACGATACAACAGGAACTTTCTCAAATTATGCAGATGAAATTGACACAAATCTTTCCACATTAAAAAGTAAAAATGTTTCAACCGAAGATAAATATACAGCATTAAGAAATGTAATAAACAAACTTAATGAATTACAAAATTCAGAAGATGAAATTCAACAAATACACAGAAGCGAAAGTATTTTGATTGCAAACATTAATTTTGAAAAATATGATTCAAATAAATCAATAAAAGTAAATTTGGACAACCCAACATACAAAATTGTTGGATACTATGCAGATGTTTCAATAAATTCAACAAGTTCAGTTGTTATGGCATTGTCAGGAATGACAAATCTTGGAATTGATACTTTCCAAGGGAATTATTCTTCAATAATTGCAACAAACTTAGGGAAGGGAAATGTTTCAAAATTAAGTAATTTACTTATGACACCAACAGGACTTTGCTATACTTGTCAAAATAGTACACTTGGTATGATTCACGCAAATCAAGATTTCTTTGAAAACCTTTCATTACTATTTTTGATTGTTGCAGGTGTTTTTGCATTGTTTAGCATTGCAATGTTCTCAAACCTTGTTGCATCAAGTATCAAAAGTAAACAAGCCGAAATTGGTATTCTTCGTGCATTAGGTGCAAGGGGAGTTGATGTGATGTTAATGTTTATTGTTGAAACCGTAATTATTGCAATAATAAATGCAGTGCTTGCATCAGTGCTTTCATTGTTTGGTTGTATGTTCCTTAATTTCTTCTTGTCAAAATATCTTAACTTCTATATATCATTAACAGCATTTGGAATACGACAAGTTGCAATAATACTTGCATTAAGTATTGGAATTGGTGCAGTTTCTGTTGTTGTTCCCGTTTGGTCAATATCAAAACAAAAACCAGTTGAAAGTATTAGAAGGGCAATGTAAAATTGCTTTAAAAAAATAAAATAAATAATAAAAAATAAGGAAAAATTGATTTTTATATACAAATTTCCTTATTTTTTTGTAATATTTAATATTTTTTTAATTAATTAATAATAATTTATTTTTCTTTTAAATAAAGGGTCAAATCATTTTCAATAATTCCATAAAATAAATTTGTGCATAATTTATCAAGGTATAAATTGTAATTATCATCAAAGAAATTAGAAATAATAATTTTTCTTTTGTCGTAAATATATAAATATTTATTTTGATTATTAACCAAATCAATTATTGTAACTTTGTGTTTTATTTGATTTTTTATTAAAGCAGTTTCGTATGGGGCAGAAAGTTTTGAAAATCCCAAACAGTTGCCAGCACACCAAAGCTCACCAGTTGCTTTGTTTACTCTAATACAAAGTGGCTCACTTCCACCTTGAACACCTTGCGTAATTGAATTTGTGTTTGTTACATTGATTGTATAAAAAGTTTGACCACCATCGCAAGACCTAAACAATGAATTTTCTGACCTATATTTATAGTTCGCACCACCAACATACACAATATTAGTGTTGTTTGGGTCAACGCATACAGTTGTTAGTCTGTGTTCAAAAAATGTATCGCTTCCGATTTTATCTTTCATTGTTTCATCAGTGAAAGATGATGGAATGTTGTGAGATATTTCTTCTGCTCGATTATTTTCATTTAGATAAATCTTAAATAGTGAATTCCATTGGCAAGTTATATAAATAATGTTGTTTGTTTCATCATAAGCCAAATCACTTATATAGGTGTTGTTCCACCATTTTTTTAAATCGGTGGAATTGCAAATAACATTCCAAGTGTTACCGTTGTCATTTGATGAAACAACTTGTCCCAAAGTGTCATTTATTCCAAACAATTCACCAGTTGTAAAGTTACTTGCATAAACACCTGTAACACCTTGCATAGGTGTCCAAGTTTGCCCAAAATCATCACTTTTTAGATTTGCACAGAATAAAATTTCTTTATGTGTTGGAGATTGATAACTTGAATAACTTGCTTGTTCCATCATTCTTGAAATTCCATCATTTCTAACATATCCTTCTGTAATTTTGTGATTTTCGTCCAAGATTATATTTGAAGTTTCGCCACCATCATACGAAATTGTAACATATCTTTCTCGGTGGTTTCTTGGAGCAAAAACTCCAAATAAAACATCTTTGCTTGCAGCATATCCACCATATATATTTGCACTATCATTTAAAGGATTATCTTTTGAAAGATTTACATATTTCCAAGTCTTTCCATAGTCTGTTGTGATTGCTCCACAGTAGTCTTGCGAACCAAAATACATAAGGTTATTGTCGTAATGATTAAAATAAAATTTTCCACCACACATTATCCCATTAATTCCATTTGAGTTGGTGTAAAAACTTTGCCCAGCATCTGTTGACTTGCTGAGCCAGTCATTTTCAAAATCAAACACAATATTTTCATTTGTTCTTGACCAATAAAAATTCATTCTTCTGTTGGTATAGGGGAGCATATGATAATCAGCGTTATCGCCAGTTTTTAATTTGTTTGGAAGTGTGATATAAAAAGTTTTCCCACCATCTTTTGAATATAGCACTGTGTTTGAAGCGTTTTCATAATACAAAGTATTTGTGTAAACAAGCACCATATTATTTGGATTAACAGGACTTACTTTAAGATTGTACACTTTGTGTGCATCGGGACTAAAATGATATAAATATTTTTCGTCCATTCCACCTTTAATATAATGCCATTGCCAATCTTCGCTTATCAAATGAGTATTCCCACCATTTGGGTCATCTTGCGAACCACCAACTAATGAATTAACAAATTTTAAACTATTTTTGTATGTATATATTTTTGCATAAGTTTCTTGCCCCAAAGTATTTGGTTGACTATTTGACAAAATATATAAGGTATCATCAATAACATCAAGTCCAGAAATGTTTTCATCTAAAATTTTATCAAAACTTTCGCCTTTGTTTGTGCTTATGAATAACCCATTATAGTTTCCACAAAAAACTCTGCCACGACTATCAACTTTCACAAGACAGTCACCAAGTTCACTGTTAATTCGTTGCCAAGTGTTCCCACCATCACAAGATTTATACAAACCTTTGTTGTCATCAGTTAAAACAGATAGACTGCTGTCATATTTTTCTATTAATGAAAGATACAAAATGCTTGAACCGTTTATTGATGAAGAATAACTTGTTGGGTCATATGCCAAATCTTCAATGGTGTTTCGATGCCCATAAATAGGGAAGTGTTGAGTAAATTTCCAACTTTCTCCACAATCATCACTAACATAAATTCCTGTTGTGTAAGATATTCTTCCACCATTCACTCCAAAGCAAACAACTTTGTTTTTATTGTTTGGGTCAACTTGAATATCACATATTCCATTTGAAAAAAGCCCTATATTTGATTTATAAAAAGTTTGTCCACCATTAGTAGATTTAAAAATTCCACCAACATCTGTACCATAAAATATAATTTGACTGTCATCATTATCTCCAGCAATACACAGTGGCCATTGTCCACCTTCGCCACCAAGATAGCCCTTGTTTAAAATTTCTTCACTAACAATAGGGACTTCTTGCCACCTTGAAATATTACTTAAATTTTTTTCATCAACACCTTGTACTTCTTGCAATGTGTACTCTTGTGGTTGTTCATCAGAATTTGGTTTTTGTTGGTTTTTGAAAATAATTAAAAATATTACTAAAAATGCAATAATAATCAAAAATGATATAAAAAATATAATAATATTTGTTTTTTTACTTAATTTTTTCATAGTTATATATTTTATTATTTTATATTTATTTGTCAATTATTTTAGATTATTAGATTTTTTTATTCGCTAAATATTTTGAATTTATTTTATATTCATTAAATAATATTTCAGGCATTTGCTCTGGTGTTTCTTTTAGTCCATTTAATATCCAAGTTTTTGCCATTGCCTTAATTCCACCAGCAAAAAACGACATATGATAAATTCTTTAATTATATCTAAATTTATCAGCAATATTACTATTGATAACAATGGAAATATAATTTATAAAATCATTTTTCTCCATAAATGTTTGCTCATTTATAGATAGATATGCTTTATAAAAATCTTTATTTTTATATAAAAAATTAAATAACTCAATAAAAACATTTTTGTCTCAAATTTGTTTTGGGTTAAATATACTTTTTGATAAAGCTTCTTCAATTTTTGGTTAAAGCAGTCAAAGTAAGTAAAGTTGTTTAATATCAAAAATTGCAAATATTATCAAGTTGTGTTATAATAATTTTGTAATAATTTAATGGAGAAAAATAATGATAGATTTGCACCAACATTCAACATTATCTGATGGAACAGATAGTTTGGAAAAATTGATAGAAAATAATGCAAATCGAGGAATTGATATTATGGCAGTAACTGACAATGATACAATCAAATCGGCACAACTTTTGCTTTCAAATATATAGCAAAGTAAAACTTTATGAAATATAAAAAGGAGAAGCGTATGGAAAAGATATGTCAAAGTTGTGGTATGCCAATGACAAGCAATGACCAATTTTCAAAAAATAAAGATGGTAGTGTAAATCAAGATTATTGTAAATATTGTTATGATAATGGCAAATTTATTGATGATGTAAGTATGGAAGAATACATCAATAGGTGTTCAAGATTTGGCGAACAAGCAGGAATGACGAACGAACAAATGGAAGAGTTTTGTGAAAAACTTTACCAACCTTAAAG
>CAMEUD010000037.1 GCA_945937975.1 uncultured Clostridia bacterium | reverse complement strand
GCAAGAACCATTCCAAAAACTTGGACTTAAACTTTGTAGTTTAGTTATAGAAAATATTTCTCTCCCAGAAGAAGTTGAAAAAGCTCTTGATGAAAGAACAAAACTTGGCGTTTTGGAAGATAAAATGGGAACATTCACACAATATCAAACAGCACAAGCAATCAAAGATGCTGCCAATAATCCAAATGGTGGGAACTTGGCCGGACTTGGAGTTGGTCTTGGTGCTGGTGCAACAATAGGTAATGTTTTTGCAGGCAGTGTTGCAACAGAAAATAAACCAAAATCAAAACTTGTTGAATGTGATAATTGTGGCGCAAAAATAAAAGAAGGAGCAAAATTCTGCCCAGAGTGTGGAGCAAATCAAGGACTCACTTGCAGTAATTGTGGAGCAGAATTAAATAAAAAGGCAAAATTCTGCCCAGAATGTGGCACAAAGGTTGCTGGAAAAAACACTTGCAGTAAATGTGGCGCAGAACTCAAAAAGGGTGCAAAATTCTGCCCAGAATGTGGAAATAAAATTTAATGAATGAAAAAGAAATAACAAGACAAGGTAGAAAGTGTCAGTCTTGTGGTGGGAATATGTCTTTCTCACCAAAAGATAAAGGGCTTAAATGTGAATTTTGTCAAAATGTTGAAAAACTTGACTATAATTTTGAGATAATAAAACATAATTTTAAAGGAAATGTTGAAAACAAGAAAGAGTACGACAAATTTGTCAGTGAAAACAAAGTTTTTAAATGCTCAAATTGTGGAGCAAATGTTGTTTTAAACAAATTGGAAGTGGCAAAAAAATGCCCTTATTGTGGAAGTAGTTATGTTGCCGAAGAAAAGGAAATGCCAGGTTTAAAACCAGATGCAATAATTCCTTTTAAATATTCAAAAGAAGAAGCAGGCAAACTCTATAAACAAAGAGTAAAGAAAAAATGGTTTTTACCTAATAAATTCAAAAAAGAACCACCAACAAATAATATCTCTGGTGTTTATATTCCTTGCTTTTCATTTGATGCAAAAACAACGACAACATATAAAGGTGTGCTTGCTCACACAACAACAACTGTTGTCAATGGGAAAACGCACACCAATACTACATATCAAAACATTTCAGGGAATAAAGATTTAAACCAAAAAGATATTATGGTGGAAACAAGTTCTCATTTAACGCAAGATATTTTTGATAAACTTAAACCATATGTAACAAGTGAACTGGTAAAATTTATATCTGATTTCATTTTGGGATATAGTGTTGAATATTATGACAATAGTTTGTTAAATTGCAAAAAAATTGCAGATAATATGATGGAAAAAATTATAAAAAACCAAATATTGTCGCAATATTCATATTCAAGTGTCGTAAGTTATTCACAAAACACAACTTTTGCAGATGAAAAATATAATTATTGTATTTTGCCAATATATCAAGTGAGATACAAATATAAAGAAAAAGACTATTTAACATATATGAACGGTCAAACAGGTAAGCTTGCAGGCAAAATGCCAAAATCACCTGTAAAAATTACTTTCTTTGTAATATTTATTGTTTTAATAGTTATTGCACTTGGAATATTATTTTTCTATACAGATTAAAAAACTTCGGAGATTTCTCCGAAGTTTTTTTCAATTTGTTAATTCAAATTCATCTAACATTCGTTTAGGTTTATATCTATTTAATAAAACCTTTCTAATCGTTATTATCACTTAAAAAGTTATCACCAATTTCTTTAATGTTAGGTGTGTCAAGTAAAGTTAAGTTATAAGAATAAGCAAAAAAGTTATTATTTGCTTTTACTATGTTTTTTATCGTGATATTCTATTATTAAATTGGATTTGTTTGCAAACACAGCAATATTTTTGCTATGTTCTGGTAAAATTGTTATAATTTTCTTTTTATTTAGACCAGTGGATAATTTTATATCTTTAAGGGCTTAAAAACATATCTTTATCTATTTTATTTGCCATCTTGATTAACTCCTACATAGAGTACGATTTTTACCACAATTTTTAACTTTTTACTTTATTTATAAACTATAGTATGTTATAATACTATAAGTATATATTTATATATATTAGTTAAAAAATATATATCAATTATATTTGTAAATTTTTAATTAGGAGAACAAAATGGAAGAAGAATTAGACCTAACCAAAAGTGAAAAATATGACCAATCAGATATTCAAGTTTTGGAAGGGCTAGAACCTGTTAGAAAAAGACCTGGTATGTACATTGGTTCAACAGACACAAGGGGACTTCATCACCTTATAACAGAAGTTGTTGATAACAGTATTGATGAAGCACTTGCTGGTTATTGTACACACATTGAAGTTACACTCAATGATGATGGCTCATGCAGTGTTGCAGATAATGGTCGTGGTATTCCAACAGGAATTATTGCAAAAGAAGGTAAAAGTGCAGTTGAAGTCGTTTTAACAAAACTTCACGCTGGTGGAAAGTTTGGGGGCAGTGGTTACAAAATCTCTGGTGGACTTCATGGCGTTGGTGTAAGTTGCGTTAATGCACTTTCAAAATGGCTTAAAGTTGATGTTTATCAAAATGGTTATCATTTTTATATGCAATTTAGTCGTGGTAAAGCAGATGCTCCACTCAAAAAAATGGAACCAAATGATAGAAGGGGAACAACAGTAACATTCCTTCCTGATGATACAATATTTGAAACAGTTGAATTTGATTATGAAACAATTAAAAACAGATTTCGTGAAATTGCCTTTTTGAACAAAGGAATAGTTATAACTTTGGAAGACAAAAGAGCAGGAAAAGAAAAGAAAGATGTTTTTGAATTTAAAGGTGGAATTATTGAATTTGTTGATTATCTTAATATAAACAAAAATCCATTATTCCCACACCCTGTATATTTCAACAAGATTTCATCTACAAGTGAAGTTGAAGTTGCATTCCAATATAACGATGGATACAACGAAATAATCCACACATATGCAAACAACATTAACACCGAAGAAGGTGGAACACACCTTGTTGGATTTAAGAACTCACTTACAAAAGTTATAAATGATTTTGCTCAAAAAAATAAAATCTTAAAAGAAAATGAAAAACTTTCTGGTGATGATTGTAGAGAAGGTCTTACAGCAGTTATTTCTGTAAAACTTATGAACCCACAATTTGAAGGTCAAACAAAAACAAAACTTGGAAATAGCGAAATGAGAACAGAAGTTGAAAAAGCTATGACAGAAGGTTTTGGAGATTTCTTGGAAGAAAATCCAGCACTTGGTAGAGAGTTGGTTTTAAAGAGCATAACAGCACAAAGAGCAAGAGAAGCAGCAAGACTTGCAAGAGAATCAACAAGAAGAAAAGGTGTGCTTGAAAGTACAACACTTCCTGGGAAACTTGCAGACTGTACAGAAAAAGACCCAACACATTGCGAAATATATCTTGTCGAAGGAGATTCGGCTGGTGGCAGCGCAAAACAAGGTAGAGATAGAAGATTCCAAGCAATATTGCCACTTCGTGGTAAAATTTTGAATGTTGAAAAAGCAAGATTGAATCATATTTTGGAAAACAACGAAATAAAGAGTATGATAACAGCATTTGGTGCTGGTATTCAAGATGACTTTAATGAAGATAAGTTAAGATACAAAAAAATTATTTGTATGACCGATGCCGATGTCGATGGTTCACATATTAGAATTTTGCTTTTAACATTCTTCTTTAGATTTATGCGCCCACTTATTGAAAAAGGTTATGTTTATTCAGCAATGCCACCACTATACAAACTCGTTCGTGGAAAAGAAGAAATGTATTTTTATAGTGATGAAGAACTTGAAGAAAACTTAACAAAGTATGGCAGAAAAGGTATCACAATTCAAAGATACAAAGGTCTAGGAGAAATGAACCCAGAACAACTTTGGGAAACAACAATGAACCCAGAACACAGAATACTTATTCAAATAACAATGAAAGATGCAGTTGAAGCAGATGCAATGTTTAATAAGTTAATGGGAGAAGATGTTGACCTTCGTAGACAATTTATTGAAGAAAATGCGACCTTGGTTGAAGACCTTGATGTATAGTAAAAATTAATTGAAAGGTGAAAATATGGAAGAAAAGAAAAAAGAACTTCACGAACTTTTTGCAAACACAAAAGTTATGCAAGTTGAAGCGACTGATGAATTAAAAAAATCGTTTATCTCTTATGCAATGGCAGTAAATGTTTCTCGTGCTATTCCTGATGTAAGAGATGGACTTAAACCTGTTCATAGAAGAATACTTTATTCTATGGGCGAACTTGGAAATTATAGTGATAAACCATACAAGAAATGTGCAAGAATTGTCGGTGAAGTAATGGGTAAATATCACCCACATGGCGATAGTAGTGTTTATGATGCGTTGGTTCGTCTTGCTCAAGACTTCTCAATAAGATATCCACTTGTTGATGGTCATGGAAACTTTGGTTCAATAGATGGCGACAGTCCTGCTGCAATGCGTTACACCGAAGCAAGATTAAGCAAAATTAGTGAATATATGCTTGAAGATATTGACAAAGAGACTGTTGATATGTATCCAAACTTTGATGATACACTTATGCAACCAAGAGTATTGCCTTGCAAATTCCCTAACTTGCTTGTAAATGGTGCAGATGGTATTGCCGTTGGTATGGCAACAAACATTCCACCACACAACCTTACAGAAGTTATTAATGGTGTTGAAGCACTTATTGATAATCCAGATATAACTGTTGAAGAACTTATGGACTATATTCCTGCTCCAGATTTCCCAACTGGTGGAATTATAATGGGAAGGAACGCAATTCGCCAAGCATACACAACAGGAAGGGGAAGTATCATTGTTCGTGGTAAAGCGGAAATTGAAGAAACAGAAAATGGTAGATTTAAGATTGTTATTTCTGAATTACCTTATGGTGTAAACAAAGCACGCTTTATTATGCAAATGGCAGACCTTGTAAAAGATAAGAAAATTGAAGGTATAAGCGATATAAAAGAAGAAAGTGATAGAGATGGACTTAGGGTTGTTGTTGATGTAAAGAAAGATGCAAATGCTCAAGTTGTACTTAATATGCTTTACAAAAAAACAATGTTACAACAAAGCGAAGGCATTATAATGCTTGCACTTGTTAATCGTGAACCAAAAGTACTTAACTTAAAAGAAATGCTTTATTACTATCTTGAACATCAAAAAGATGTTTTGATAAGAAAAACAAAATTTGACTTAAAGAAAGCAGAAGAAAGAATGCATATTGTTCAAGGTCTTGTTATTGCCCTTGCACACATTGATGAAGTTATCAAGATAATCAAAGAAGCAGACGATAAAGACGATGCAAAAACAAAACTTATTCAAAATTTTGAACTTGACGAAATTCAAGCAAATGCAATTTTGGAAATGAAGTTAAGCAAACTTACAAGTTTGGAAGTTGAAAAACTTAATGAAGAATATAGAGAACTTGAAAAACTTATCGAAGAACTTAACTCAATTTTGGCAAGTGAAGAAAAAGTACTTTCAATCATTAAAAATAATTTGGAAGATTTAAAGAACAAGTTTGGTGATGAAAGAAAAACAGAAATAAGCCACGACCTTGGAGATATTAATATTGCTGACCTAATTAAGAAAGAAGATGTTGTTATTTCAAAAACACACCAAGGTTATATCAAGAGAATGAGTCTTGATGAATATAGGACACAAAAGCGTGGTGGTGTTGGAATAAGTGCACACAAGACAAAAGAAGAAGATTTTGTTGAAGATATATTTGTTGCAAACACACATGATGATTTAATGTTCTTTACTAACTTTGGAAAAGTATATACATTAAAGACATATGAAATTCCAGAAGCACAAAGACAAGCAAAAGGTAGAGCAATGATAAACCTTCTTCCACTTGAAAGTGGTGAAAAGGTAAACACAATCATTCCATTAACCGAAGATACAACAAATAATCTTATTATGGCAACAAAACAAGGACTTATCAAAAAGACAAAACTTATTGAGTTTGCAAATATCCGTAAGAATGGTAAAATTGCAATAAGTTTGAATGAAGGTGATGAACTTATTGGTGTTATGACATCAACAGGTGATGATGAAATTTTGATTGCATCAAGTGATGGAAAATGTGCAAGATTTAATGAACAAAAAGTAAGAACAATGGGAAGAACAGCCCAAGGTGTTAAGTCAATTAATCTTGCAGAAGGCGAAAATGTTGTTGCAATGACAGTAATCAAGAAAGGTGAAACTGATGCCGAAATTATCACAGTAAGTGAAAAAGGTTTTGGAAAGAGAAACCATGTTGAAGACTTTAGATTAACTTCTCGTGGAGCAAAAGGTGTTAAAGCAGGCGTGTTTAATGAAAAAACAGGAAAACTTGCAGTGCTTAAACAAGTAAAATTTGACCAAGATATAATCATTGTTGCTGACAATGGTGTAATAATTAGAACACCAGTAAAAGACATAAGTCTTATTGGAAGAAATTCTCAAGGTGTAAAGATTATGAAGTTAAGAGAAGGTGCAAAGGTTGTTAGTTTGGCAGTAAATGAACACGAAGAAGAACATCAAACAAGTGTTGATGAAGTAATTGAAGAAAATATTGAAAATGCAGAAAATAATAATGCTGATTTAGATAATAATACTCAAGAATAAAATTAAATAAAAAGTAAAAAATAAATAAGGAGATTATATTATGAAAAAAAAGACATTATATTTATCATTATCAATTTTGTTTGCAATTATGGCAGTTGCCTGTCTTGTTGTTTTAATTATTTGTGCAAACGCAATGCTTTCAAATGGAGCAACCAATATTAGAATTTGGGGAACAGTTGCTGTTGGTGTAGGTTTCTTAATATCTTGTGCTTTCCTTGGGATTGTTTATGCTTTGTATTCACATGAAAAAAATCCAAACATAATTAAAGAAGAAGTCCAAAAAGAACTTGATAAAAAAATGAAAGAACAAGAAAATAAAGAAAAAATAAAAGACATAAACCAAATTGATTAATAAAAAAATATAAATAAAAAGTAGAATAAGTAAAAATTATTTTACTTTTTTTATTACAAAAAAATACAAATATTGTTTATTTTTTATAAAAAATTAAGAAAAAAATACAAAAAATTAATTTATTTGATAATTTATCTCATATTTTTTATAAAATTATAATTGATTTATAATATAGCATATTGTAAAATAATGTTAGGAAAAAGTTATGGAAAATATTAAAAAACTTATTGAAAAATATAAACTTGTAAAAAGTGGAGAAACTATTGGTGTTGGAGTTAGTGGTGGCAAAGATAGTATGGCACTACTAAACTATCTAAACGAAATAAAATTTGACTATGGCTTTGATGTAATTGCCATCACAATTGACCATTCAATAAGAGAAGCAAGCAAAGGCGAAGTGAAATTTGTTGAGGACTTTTGCAATAAAAATGGTATAAGAGTTTGCAAATTTAAAATTGATAGCATAACTCTTTCAAAGCAAAAAGGAATTTCACTTGAAAGTGGGGCAAGAGAAGGTAGATTTTTGGTCTTTGAAAAATTGCTTAATGAACATATAGTTGATAAAATTGCTCTTGCACATCACAAGTTTGACCAAGCAGAAACAATACTTATGCACCTATTTCGTGGAAGCGGGGTCACTGGGCTTAAGGGTATGAGTGTTATTCGTGATAACAAATATATAAGACCAATGCTTGAAACTGGCAGAGAACAAATTGAAAAATATATAGAAGAAAATGAAATACCTTTTGTTCAAGATGAAAGCAATTTTGAAAATGAGTATAATCGAAATTTTATTCGTAATGAAGTTTTGCCACTTATTCAAAAAAGATGGCCAAATGCAATTAATTCAATAACAAATTTTGGACTTTTGGCAAGTCAAGATGATGAATACATACAAAGTCAAGTTCCACAAGATTCTCTTGTTGTTGTGGACAAAGAAGTAAAAATTCCACTTTCTTATTTTGTTTATCCAAAACCAATAACATCAAGACTTTTATATAAAGCGTTACATAGTATTGGAATAAATAAAGATATAGAAAACAAACATATAGATATGATTTTAGATTTTGTGCAAAGTGGACAAAATGGAAAAAGATTAGAACTCCCATTAAAAGTAAGTGTGTATAAAGAATACGATTATTTGACAATACTTTCAAAAAAGAAAGATTCAATAAATTTGTATGAAAAGCATAAACTTGGAACATTTAATGTTGAAGGATTTGGTAAAGTAACAACAAAGAAAGTTGATAAATTGGAAGATGATAAAAATGCGTTTTTCTATGACCCAGACAAATTGCCAAAAGATGCAATTTGGAGATTTAGACAAAACGGAGATGTTTTTTCCAAGTTTGGTGGTGGAACAAAAAAATTAAAAGAATTTTTGATTGATGTAAAATATCCACAAAGAATGAGAAATATTTTGCCAGTACTTGCATCAGGGAATGAAGTATACATAATTGCAAATGTTGCAATCTCAAGCAAAATAAAAGTTGATGAAAATTCAAAACGCATTTATAAAGTTACAACAAATTGACTATTGACATAATCTTGTTTTGGCAATATAATATATTCCCAAAAGGGGTTAAAAAATGGTAAAAAATCAATCGTTGAAAGATTGAGCAAAATCGATGACGAGATTTATAATTTGGAGCAACAAAGAAAAGATTATGTCAACATTCAAAATGAAGGAAATAAAAAGAGATACATTTTTGATTGGTTGAGCGGGGTGGGAATGCTTACAGCGACATGCGGATTTTTCTTACTCTTTCTAAATCTTATCGCAGGGCTTTGTGTTCTTGGTGTTGGAGCAATTTCTGGATATGCATTTAGTGCATTTAGTGGAAAGCATAAAAAAATTGCAAAAGATGTGCAATTTAATATAGAAACTTGCAATGCAAAAATTGAAGAACTAAAAAAAGATAAAAGTTCTTTAATAAAGGAACAAGAAATAGAACTTGCCGAATATAAAGAATATAAATTATTTGGCAAACAACCAATGATTTCAAACAACAAAGAGCAAAAAACACAAATACAAGAACAATACAAAAATGATGACGACTTATCAATGTAAAAGGGCGAGTTTAACTCGCTTTTTCTAACCAAAAGGAGAAAAATTATGTTAACATTAAAACAAGTTTATGATATAGGAAAATATATCAATTTTGAGATTACAAACAATAAAAAAAGTGTAAATGTTTCTTTTATAGGGACAAAAGTTCCATGCTTTGAAAAAATATATACACCTGCAGAGAGAAATCTATTTTTAAATATTTCCGCATTTTGTTTTGTTGTTTATCACAAAATAAAGATGAGTGACGGCAAAAAACCAAATGAACTAATTTATCAAAATTTGTTGACGAGATTTCAAGAAACTACTTTAAAAAGTGAAATAAACAAACATCAATTTCTGTTTAATAGAGCAAGGGATTATGTTAATATGGATATTTCAAAACAAGCAAGTTTGGATAGTTATTTCTTGGATTTTGCAAAAGAAAATTTATCAAAAATAAAACAAGACCAACAAGAGTTCTTTAAAAATCTGGATGCATTTGTGGATAAGATGTACAAACAAAAAGATTCAAATTATGGTCAATAAAAAATATGCAACACATGTTGCATATTTTTTTTGCTATTTTTTATTTACTTTTTCTTTTGCAGAATCTGTTTTTACTTTTTTTGTTTTTGAATTATCTTTCTTTGGTTTTTTATTTTTGCCGGTTTTAAAAATTGTCATTAGGTCATCATTTTCAAGGTCAAATATATGCTTTTTTTCAACTCTTTCTTTTTCAACCCTTTGTGGCAAACCGTCATTTTCAACAGGCATAATTGGGTTGTCAGTTCTTTCTCTAATTTCAAGTTGGTTGTATGGAATGGATATGTTGTTTCTTTTAAACTCGTTAAAAACATTTTCCATAACATAATAGTAAACATCCCAATAATCTTCATTGTCTACCCAGCAGTAAGCAAAAAAGTCAATACTATTACTGTTTAATTCTTTTAATCTACAAAATGGTTCTTTGTCAAGTCTAACTTTTCCATTACTCTTCATAACATCAATAATTATTTTCTTTACCTTTTCAACATCACTTTCATATGCAACACCAAAAGAAAAATTAACTCTTCTTGTTGCGTTTGCACCAAAGTTGGTTACGGCATTATTTACAATTGTTGAGTTTGGAATTGTTATTTTTTTATTGTCGGTAGTCATTATTGTTGTAAACAAAAAGTTAATATCATATATGCTTCCTTCAACACCGTCAACGCTAATGTAATCACCTTTTTTAAACATATGCGTTGAAATAATTACAATGCCATTTGCAAGGTTGGAAATGTTGCTCTGAAGCGCCATACCAATTGCAAGGACAAGAGCGCTTAACGCAGTTATTATTCCAGAAATAGAAATTCCTAATGTACTCAATAAAGTTAAAATCAAAAGTAAATACAAACAAAATTTAAGTATGCCATACAAAAAACTTTGTGTAACTTTTTCCATTTTAGTCCTACTCATAATTCGCTTTACAATATTAAGAAATAACTTTATAAGAATAATTCCCAAAACAAGAACTGCAAAGAACTTTATTATTCCAATGTAGTTATTAGTAAAAAAGTTTTTGATTGATTCCCAAATGCCTGCCCAATCCATAAAATTCTCCTTTTATTACATAATAATTATACACTATATTGAAAAATTCGACAAACAAAAGATTGATATTTGGCTTAATTTTTGAAACATTTTCATATTGTATAAATCTAATAAAAAGAAAATTAAAACTTAATATAAAAAATCTATTTGAAAAATTAACATAAAATGTTAAACTCTACATGGAGAATTTTATGAGATTTATTTTTACTTGCGACGAATTGTCAAGCAATATCATGTTGGAAGAATTTGAACAAAAAGACCCAAATTTTAAAATGTTAAAATGGCT
>CAMEUD010000036.1 GCA_945937975.1 uncultured Clostridia bacterium | reverse complement strand
GTGCAAATTATAATGCACCAGTTCAAACGGTTGGTTCATTTTTATATAACAAACAAAATATGGGCGAATGTTCTTACAAACCAAACTATAAGTTTGTTGAACTAAAAAATTGTTTGCCAGATTTTGTTTATGAAAGTTTAAAACTTGGACTTTTGGACTTTAATAAAAAATATAAAGGTTTTGCGCAAGATGATGATGTTTTAATTGGTGTAGAAACAAGAAGTTCAAGCCCTGTTACAATAATAAGGGATGAAGATTTTTGTAGCAATATAAAAGGTGTGTATCCTTGTGGCGAAGGTGCAGGATATGCAGGGGGTATAATATCGAGCGCTCAAGATGCCATAAAAATTTGCTCACATATTTATAAAAAGTTAAAAGGAGAATAAATATGTTACTTACATCAACATTAAATTTAATATCTTGGATAATTGGTGGAACAACTTTGCTTGTTTCGCTTATTGCTCTTGTTATTATGATAATAAATTATTTTAGGACAAAGAACGAATTAGACAAAAGAATAAAACAATTTGAAGAAAATAAAGAAAAATATAAAAATGAAGAAAAAGATATTTAGGTAATCCTAAATATCTTTTTTTGTTTCTATATTTGCAATGCTAAGAATTATATCTGTAAGATTTGTTGTTATTTCTTCAAAGTAATTTATAACATTAAGGTAACAAGTTAATTTGTCTAGGCTACTTCCGTTATTTTCCAAAATAATTGATTTTTTTGCATCAACTTTAAGTGCAGTAATTTTTGCCATATTATCAACAATTTTTTGGACATCTTGTTGTTCAATTTTGCTACCATTTGTAAGTGAGTTAGATACGATTGTTCTTGAAAGAGAAATGTTTTCTAAAACAACTTTTTGCATTTCATTCAAAATATTTTGTTGATTTTCATTAAATTTTACTTTTTTATTATTATATTCACAAGAATTAACTAATTTTTCAATATTTACATTGGCTTTTTCTATTCCAATAAACATATTATTTATATCATGCATTTCTTTTTCATTTTCAAAAGAATAATCTCCACCAAGTTCAAAAAGTTTTTTGTTCATTTCTTTTGACATAACAACCATATTATTAGCGTGTGATAGAATAATATTTTTTCTATTTTTTGAAGAATGTTTTGTATAGTCCATTGCATATTCAAGTGTTCGGCAAGTTTCTTTAAAATAAGAAATTGAGTTTGAACCAAGTTGAATATATCCAAGGGTTGGGAGAGAAGATATGTTTTCAAATTTATCTTGTTTTTTGTCTGGTATAATTTTGTCAAGAAGTTTTGCTATTTGATTTGTAAAAGGCAACAAAATTGCAAGTGTTATAACATTAAATATTATGTTTACAAAAATAATTTTTAATGTTTGGTCGCCAATAAATAAAGTTACAGGAGTTATCCAATCATAAATTGAAATAAGGCAGAATATTATTGCACCTACCAAGTTAAATATAAAGTAACTTAAACTAACTTTTAGTGATTGCTTATTTTTACTTGTAAGCCCAATCAAAATCAAAGTAAAGCAAGTGCCAACATTCATTGCAAAGATTATATAACTTGCATTGTGAACTGACAAAAGTTCGGGATTTGATGTCATAATTGATGCAACAATCGCTGTTGTTCCAAGTGAACTATTAAGTAGTGCAGATAGAAGCAAACCAAGAAAGAATAGTATCCAAGGGTTATTGATTTTAAAGAAAAAGTCCACAAATCCTTGACTTGAACTTAATTCTTTTGTTGCAATTCCCATATATTCCATACCACAAAAGATAAGTCCAAATCCACAAAGGCACATTCCAAAGTTTTTCATTGTATTTGATTTTGCAAATAACTTTATAAAAAATCCAACAACAATCAAAAGTCCAAAATAACTAACAATGTTTACACCTTGAAGTGCAACCCAAAAAACTGAAACAGCACTTGCAATGTTTGTTCCCATCATAATTGCAATCGTTTGTGCCAAGGTTAAAACACCAGCTCCACATAATCCCATAATAAGGGAAACAGATGCTGTGCTTGATTGCATAACCATATCAAGACCAAAACCAATCAATGCGTTTTTTGCTTTGCTGTTGCCATATTTTGCAATTTTGTGTTTAAAGTTTGCTCCACATAATTTTTCAAATGAAGAACTCATAACGCTTACACCAAAAAGGAGTATACCTATTCCACATAAAAATTGTACTATCATATTTTGCTCCAATAACTATATAAGATTATTATATAAAATTAGTGTAAAAACAAAAAACAAATTTAATAAAAAATATTTTTAGATTATTGTTTTTTGTCTATTTATTTGCAATTTATATCTTAATAGTCTATAATTTAACATAGGAGATAATTATGTTAGACATTAATAAAATTGTAAACGAAACAAAATATGTTCATGATGCTTTAACAAAAAAAGGTTTTGATGTTGATTTTGCACCACTTATTGATATGTATAATCAAAGAAAACAACTTATAGTTAAAGCCGAAGATTTAAAGAAAGAAAAAAATCAATTATCAGCAAGCGTTCCTGTAATTAAAAAGCAAGGTGGCAATGTTGAAGAAATATTTGCAAAAGTAAAAGAAATGAATGTTGAGATTGCAAAATATGATGATAAGTTAAAAGAACTTGAAGATGGCATTTTTAACTTTATTGCACCACTTCCAAATATTCCTGATGATGACTTGCTCCCAGGGGAAAAAGAAAATAACAAAGTTATAAAAATGTTTGGCGAACCAAGAAAATATGATTTCAAACCAAAAGACCATGTTGAACTTTGTGAAAGTTTGGGACTTATTGATTATGATAGAGCAGCAAAAGTAAGTGGCAGAGGCACATGGTTCTATACAGGACTTGGTGCAAGACTTGAATGGGCACTTCTTAATTACTTTATTGACACACATATTGCAGATGGTTACAAATTTATTTTGCCACCACATATTCTTAATGAAGAAAGTGGATTTGTTGCAGGTCAATTCCCAAAATTCAAACAAGATGTTTTTTGGCTTGAAGGTGTTGAACCAAAGAAATTCATTCTTCCAACAGCAGAAACTGCTCTTGTAAACTATCATAGAAATGAAATATTAAAAGAAGAAGATTTACCAGAAAAATTATTTGCATACACTCCTTGCTATCGTTGTGAAGCAGGTTCATACAGAACAGAAGAAAGGGGTATGATAAGGGGTTATCAATTTAACAAAGTTGAAATGTTCCAATATGCAACAGAAAAAAATTCAAAGCAAAGTTTTGAAGAATTGGTTGACAAGGCTTGCAAATTGGTTGAAGGTCTTGGACTTCATTTTAGATTAAGTAAACTTGCAGCAGGAGATTGCTCTCACTCAATGGCAAGAACATATGACATTGAAGTATGGATTCCAAGTATGGGAATTTATAAAGAAGTTTCATCGGCAAGTAACGCAAATGATTACCAAGCAAGAAGGGGTAATATTCGTTACAAAGATAAAGAAACAGGAAAAATTAAATTCTGCCACACACTTAACGCTTCAGGACTTGCAACAAGCAGAGTCTTGCCTGCAATTGTTGAACAATGTCAAAATGCAGATGGCAGTGTAACAATTCCAGAAGCTTTGAGAAAATATATGGGTGGAATGGAAAAGATTTATCCAGTAAAATAAGGTGTTACAAAGACTATTGACCTAAATAATAGTGGGCAAAGAGAATGTATATATTCAATCACTGGTTTGCAAAATACTGGACATATTGTTTCAATAAAAGTAATTTCAGGCACTTTGTGTGTTGACTCAATAATAACAAAAAGTTAGAGATTTCTCTCTAACTTTTTTATATAAGTCCAACAAGTTTTCTTCCAAAAAGTTGTCCCAAAAGATATTCGCTTTTTGCGTTGTGGTGCATAGGGTTGCCAAGGATTAAACCTTTTACATTTGGTTCAACAATTCCCATAATGTCGGTGTCAATATAATAATTGTTTGGAAGAAGTGCAAATTTTTTCTTTGCTTCATTAATTTCTCCATCAAATTGGATTGTTGTGTCAATAAATGCAAAGTTTTCCATATAATCACTAAAAGTGTTTGTTAAGTTTGTTTTTAAATTCACCAAACAATCGTAATAATATTGTTCATAACCACCATAATCAGATTCGCCTTGCATCCAACACATTGCTTTTATTTTTGGGTTGTAGTTCAATGATTTTATATAGTCCAAACTTTTTTGAATTGTTTTTTCAAATAATTGATAAATATAGCAATCTTTTTGCCAGTGTTCATAAATTGAAGAACCACCAATACCACATTTTATCAAAAATATTTTTCTATTTGGCAAATATTCATTTAATGTTTTGCAAATACCAACTTCCAAACCAAAATACTGTTCACTTTGTGTACCAAGTCCAAGAGTGTATTTTGTAAATGGTATAAATGCAGATTCAGGTGAGTGAATTTGAACACACATTTCTATGTTGTCATAACCATTTATTAGTTCATTGTAAATATCTTCACCACATACATTTTTAAGTTCGCTTCGCTCTGATACTCCAACCATATTAGATTGTCCAGAAAGCAGTATAACATCAACATCTTGTGGAGTATTTTTGCAACCTGCACAGGCAAAAAAAGGGATAATAAAAATGCTTAATAAAATTATAGCAAAAATAAAATTAAATTTTGTTTTCATAATTTTATTATAATAAATGGAAGAAATATGTCAAATATTTTTATTATCAAAATATAAAAAGATTTTCAATAAATAATGCAATAATGTATATTTTTTCTCAAAAAATCATTTTACATATTAAAGACTTATTTGTTATAGTATTATTGTTATTAGGAGGAATAATATGAATAAAAAAATTGTAAGTTTTGTACTTTCTGCTTGTCTTGCTGTACCTGCAACAATGTTACTTACAGGTTGTGATGGACATGATAATAACACAGTTATGAATGTTTCACTCAACCCATCTGTTGAATTTATCTTGGATAGTAATGACAAAGTTGTTAGTGTAAATGCAAAGAATGAAGAAGGCAATCTTATTTTGTCTGCACAAGCAAATGGTGAACAATTTGTTGGCAAAGACGCAAACAGTGCTGTAAAACTTTTCGCATCATATTCAAAAGAAATGGGATTTTTGTTTGAAGGCAATGTAAAAAGTGGAGAAAATGAAATAAAAATCCAATTTTCGGGGAATAAAGGCGATGCTGATAAATTATTTAATAGCATAAAAGATGACCTTTCAAGTTATCTTGAAGAACTTGATGTAAGTGGAACACTTACAAAACTTGACACTTTGACAAAAGAAAAAATACAAGAATTATTGCTTGAATGTGAACCATATCTAAATATGGAACAAATAAAAAAATGGTCAAACGATGAAATGATTGAAAAAATCAAAAAATCAAGAGATGAAACAAAAGAATTTTTATCACAAGAACTCAAAAATGCATATTACGAAGCAAAAGAATTTGCAGTAAAACAAGCAAAGTTTGAAAAGGTAAGAGAACAACTTAATTTGGTTCAACAAGCAACATTGGATATTGTTACAAAAACTTACCAAACAACTTGCCAAACTCTTGACAAAACAAGAGAAGATATGTTTGTAAAAGATGATAGCGTTTATCAAGTTGCTTTAAAGAAATTTAGAGAAAAGAAAGTTGAATTTTTGAATTATAAAAACTATGTTCAAGAAAAAGATTTTGGTGGTAATGAAGAAGCAAAACAACAAGCAATGCAAACACTTGCAACAATTGAAACGGCATTAAACGATGCAGAAGTTGCTTTGGAAAATGCTAAAACAACCGCGTTAAATGGTATTGATAATGCAAAAACAAGTGTTACAAATGCATATAATACAATTGTTGATGAAATCTCAAAAATGGGGAAAAATGTCAACGATTTGCTAGATAAAGCAGGGGAAAACATAAACGATAATATTGAAAACTTTGAAACATCATTCAAAGAAAATTATTCAAAATATCAAGAAAAAGCAAAACAAGAATGGGAGAAAATGAGAACAAGACTTATTGCTGGGTATCAAGAATAACAAATAAAAAGCAACAAAAAACAATAAAAAAAACGAGCAAATTGCTCGTTTTTTTGTTTAAATTAAAAGATTTTTTAATAATATATTGATTACATTTCATAATCATTATCTTTAGTTTTAGATTTTGCAACAAAGCCATTTTTTGTGGCAGAAAGGGAATAACCATTATAATCAAAGTCTGCAATTTCACTGCTATCATAAGTGTTACCATCTGCATCAATATAGTAAACTCTGCCGTTTGCATCTCTATATTCTTCAACTGTGTTAGCATAAACTTTATTTGGGTCAGTTTGTGGGATTATATCTTCATAGTCAATATCTAATTCATCATTAACATATTTTTGAACAAAGTCAAAACCATTTTTTATTTTTAAATCTTGTGTAAGATATTTTACAATACTTCTTCTATATTCAGGTTTAAGTAAAGTACTCATTCCAGCACCTTTTTCATCATAGTCCATATTAAGAAGTTGCCTGTCAAAATACGTGTTGCTTTTTATATAATCAAGGGCTTTTTCTTTTGCATATCTAATGTGGTCTGTGTATCTTGCATCTTTAGCATATTCAATAAATTTGTCAAAGAATAGCATATACATACACATTGTGTAAGCATCAAACATTGTGAAAATGTTTTTGTTATTTATCATTGCATCAAGCATTTCATGATATTTGTCGGCATTAACATAGTTATCATTTCCATCATACAAATGATGAGTAATTTCTGCTTTAAGACTATTAAAAGATTCAAACCCAACAGTCTTTGAAATGATGCCAGAAATTTGTTTATTTTGTTTGAGTAATCTAAGTCTTGCATAAAGTCTTACTTTTTCATCAAAACTCATATTTGATAATCTTTTTAATATATAAGGTGTAAGTTGTTTTTCTTCCATTTTTAACTCCATAATTATTTTAGCATATTTTGTAATATATTTCAATACTAGAAAATTAATAAATCTTTTCCATTGACAAATATTTTTTTTATTGTATAATAAAAAGTGCTGTAAATAGAAATACACTCAAGTTTAACTTAGATTTATATATAATTATATTTTTGAATAGGGGAATTTATTGAAATGAAAATCGCACAACTAGTGTTGACAATATTAGGAGTATTGTTTGGCTTAATTTATTTTTATCAAATTATTTTTATTTTGATTGGAACTTTTGCAAGGAAGAAAAAATATCCAGAAGCAAAGGAAAATCATACTTTTGCAATTTTAATTTGTGGAAGAAATGAAGAAAAGGTTATTGGTAATTTGATTGATAGTATACATGCAAATGATTATCCACAAGACAAACTTAAAATATTTGTTTGTGCTGATAACTGTGATGAGACTGATAACACTGCAAATATTGCAAGAGAAAAAGGCTGTATAGTTTATGAAAGACAAAACAAAAATCAAATTGGGAAAGGCTATGCGTTAAATCTTATGTTTAATAACATTAAAAAAGATTTTCCAGACTATGAACCTGATGCAATAATGATTTTTGATGCCGATAATATTTTAACAAAAAACTACATAAAAGAAATGAACAAAGCTCTTGACAGTGGAGTTAAAGTTTGCACAAGTTATCGTAACTCAAAAAATTTTGGTACAAATTGGATAAGTGCAGGAGCATCACTTAGTTTTATAAGAGAGTGCCAATTCTTCCATAAACCAAAGTCAATTATGGGAATAAGCACTCATGTTAGTGGAACTGGTTTTTATTTTAGCAAAGATGTTATGACCTTTAAAGATGGTTGGGATTACACGATGATAACTGAAGACCTTGAATTTTCTGCATCAAGTACACTAAAAGGTGTTAAAATTGGATATTGTGAAGATGCCGAATTTTTTGATGAACAACCAACAAAATTTAAACAAGCATGGAAACAAAGGTTAAGATGGGGTAAAGGTGGACTTTTAGGTTTTTCACTTTTTCACACTTCACTCATAGGAACATTTTTTAAGACTTTTGATTTTACATACTATGAATACTACTTTTCAAGATTTTTCCCTGTAGTAATATATTATTCATTCTCGTTTGTTGCTTCAAGTATTATTAATATTGTTACAAGAATTTTGGAAGTAATGAATGGACATGCCATTGCAAGTATCATATACTTCTTGTCGCCATTACTTGTTGCATTGCTTACAACATATCTTGGATTGTTTGTAGACTCTGCACTTTCTTGTATTGTAAATTGGAAAAAGATAAGGGCAACAAAAGGACAAAAAATAATGAGTATGTTTGCATTGCCATTGTTTAATATGTTAATCGCTATGCCAACAAGTATTGTTGCAATGTTTAAAAAAGTAAAGTGGGAACCTATTGAACATAACCAATGTGTTACTCAAGAAGATTTGGAAAAATAGTTTATATAATCATTCTAAAATTAACTTATGTTATTTCAAAGTATAATAGTTTTAGAATGATTTTTTTATATTATTAAATATTTAAAAAACTTTGTTAATTTACCATTAAAAATATATTGACAATGCAAAATAAATTATGCTAAACTAACAAAGCGAATGGAAAAGTACTCAAGAGGTCGAAGAGGCGTCCCTGCTAAGGATGTAGGAGTCCAAAAGGCTCGCGAGGGTTCAAATCCCTCCTTTTCCGCCAGCAAATTGGGCTAGATTGTTCTAGTCTTTTTTTATTTTTTGCTGAATTATACTATGTAGAAAGGAGAAAGTTAATGAAGTTAGAATGGGTTGAAGAAGAAGTCCCAAGCAATTTGGAAGTACATCAAGTTTATGCAGTTGTATTTGATGAGAATGGGAATGTCTTGTTAAAAGGCGAGAGCAAAAAAGATGGCAGGATTATTTATTCGCTTGCAGGTGGAACTCCAGAAGATTTTGACAAAGATAGAATAGCTACATTAAGAAGAGAATATATAGAAGAAGTAAATACAACATTAAAAGACCCAATTTATTACATAGGTTATCAATATGTTGATGAAGAAAATGGCATAGCTCCTTATGCACAAGTTAGAATGACAGCAATGATTGATAACATTGGAGAATCTAAACCCGACCCAGATAATGGAAAGACTTATGAAAGAATTTTGGTACCCCCACAAAAAGCGATTGAATTATTAAATTGGGGAGATATTGGACAAAAACTTGTTAGAAAAGCAGTTGAAATTGCAAAGAAAAAATTTGGTTTAAAGTTCTGTATCTAAAATTATTGCAATAAATATTTAGATATGATATTCTTAGCAAACTAGAAGGATAAAAAGATGAGATTAAAAGATAACATTATATATAGGAGCATAATGATACCAATTTGTGTGGCATTATGCTTTTTTTCGCGTTATATTCCAGCACCACAAGGGTTAACTCAAGATGCAATGGGAGTTATTGGAATATTTGTTGGTAGTTTGATTCTTTGGTTAACGATTGGCATTGATTGGCCAAGTTTGCTTTGCATTTTTGCACTTGCGTTTTTGGAAAATTTTTCATTCTCGTCAGTTCTTGCTGGCAGTTTTGGGAATAGCACTTTTATTTTCTTGTTGTTTACTTTTATTTGTACATATGCTCTTTCAAAAACACCACTAATCAAAAGAATTGCAATTTGGTTTGTATCAAATAAACTTGCAAAAAAAGGTGGCTGGTGGTTCGCCATTATGTTTTGGCTTTCTGTGTTGATTTTGGGGTGCTTTATGTCGCCATCAGTTTTGTTTGTTGTCATTTTGCCAATACTAGTTGAAATATTTGAAATTGCAAAAATTGAAAAGGGTGAAAAGGTTGGAAAGATGCTACTTATGGGACTCGGCTTTGTTGTGTCGATTTCTTCTGGAATGACACCAATTGCTCACGTTTTCCCAATTCTTGCAATGAATTCGGCGAATATTGCAGTGGGCTATGGCGAATATATGCTTTTTGCAATACCGGTTGGACTTTTGTGTTTTGTGCTGATGATTCTTATGTTTAGGTTCATTCTTCGCCCAGATATGTCAAAATTGAAAGATGTTGATGTTTCTCAAATAAAAGAAAATTTGCCAAAGATTGACAAAAGAGAAATTATAAGTCTTGTTGTTTTTGTTGTTGTAATTCTGCTATGGGTAATACCAAGTTTGTTTAAAAATATTAGTCCAGAGTTTTATAACTTTATTAATCAATATGGCACAGCAATGCCACCAATTTTGGGAACACTTATCTTGTGTATCGTAAGAGTTGATAAAAAACCACTTATTGACCTAAATGATGCATTCAAAAACGGTGTGCCTTGGGGTAGTTTGATTATGTGTGCAAGCACATTAATTCTTGGTAGTGCAATGACAAATAATAATGTGGGACTAAAATCATTTCTTCAGTCAAGTTTGTCTGGCTCACTTGCTGGAGTCCCTGCAGTTTTGCTTCTTATCATATTTGGTTTGTGGGCAATGTTACAAACAAATGTTTCTTCAAATATGGTAACAGCAACACTTGTATCGGCTGTGGCAAGTTCAATTATTGCATCTGCAGGTGTACAACTTAACCTTAATGCAGTTATTTGCATAATCGGTATGCTTTCGGCTTTTGCTTTTGCAACCCCACCAAGTATGCCACATATTGCCATTGTTGCAGGCAGTGAATATTGCGACACAAAATCTGTGCTTTTGTATGGCTCAATACTAATGCTGTTATCTTTGATTGTCGCATTGTGTGTTGGCTATCCATTGGCAACATTAATTATGTAGGAGAAAGTATGAAAACGCTTGAAGAATGTAGAAAGGAACTTGATGTAATTGACAAACAAGTTATTGAATTGTTTGAAAAAAGAATGAATGTAATAAAAGATGTTGCTTTGTATAAAAAAGAAAATAGTTTGCCAATATTAGATGAACAAAGAGAAAAAATGATGCTTGAAACAAATGTTAAGAAATTCAAAAATATAGGGCTTAGGAAATATTATAAAACAGTTTTGC
>CAMEUD010000035.1 GCA_945937975.1 uncultured Clostridia bacterium | reverse complement strand
AAATGGTGGATAATGCAACATACAAACTATTTTATCCCCATCTTGATATAATCTCTTTGCTGCCGAAAGTGCCATATCAAGCCTTATAACTTCCCTTTTGTATATTTTTTCATCTTCACTTGTTTGGCTTATTCCCTTTTCAGGTGCTTGCCAACCACGAGTCCCACAAAAAACATAATTCCCGATTTTTACTGCATCATTTTGAAGTGCAAAACTATTTTGGGGAAGAATATTCCTTACATTTGATATGCTTTGCCACCAATAGTCATGGTTTCCACGAATAAAAATTTTTGTTCCGGGTAAATCTTCAAAATAGTTTAAATCGAGTTTTGCTTCGTCCAATTTCATTGCCCAAGAGATATCTCCACATATTAGAACAACATCACTATCGCAAACTTTCTCTTTCCAATCTTTTGCTATTTCTTCCTTGTAATTTTTCCAGCCATTACCAAAAATTTCCATTGGTTTTGCGCCAGATATACAAAGATGAAAATCACTTATTGCAAAAACTTTCACATCTCACCTTACATACTTTTCAAAACTTCTTGAACCATACGCATATCGCATTTGCCAGCATAGTTTGCCTTAAAGTGCTTCATAACATTTGGTATTGACTTGTCATCTAATGACAAAATTACATTCTTAATTTCTTCTTCTGTCATCATTTTTGGCAAATAACTTTCAACAAGTTTGATTTGTTTTTCAATTTCTTCAACTTGAGTTTGATGATTTACTTTTCTATAATTTTCTGCTTCTTCACTAAGTTCTTTTATTGTTTTTTGCAAAATTTGAACATAGTCTGCATCAACCATTTCTTTCCCTGTTTCTCTTCTTTTTATTCCTTCCAACATAAATTTGTTAAGGAGTACACTATATATGCTTCTTGCAACCATATCTCTATCTTTCATTGCTTGCATATTTGCTTTTTTTATTTCATCTATAATCATTTTATCACCTCTACTGATATATTTTAGCACAATGAAGATATAATTACAAACATATAAAAGCAAAAATATTCACGAATAATGAAAAGAAAAATAGCTACAAAAAGTTGATGTAGCTATTTTGATGGTTGAATATATATTCAATTATTAGTTAAGTTTTAATTTATCTTGCATATCTTTTAATTCAGCATCTGTGCCTAAGAAATGTGGAAATACTTTTAAGTTGTCGCCATTCTTTCTTGGAATAATATGAATATGTAGATGGAATACACTTTGTTCTGCACATTCGTTATTTGCATTTATTATGTTAACTCCACCAAACCCACAATCATTAACGTAATGATTTGAAATCTTTTTCACTGCACTCATAACATTTTTTAACACATCATCGTCGGCATCCAAAATATTTTGACAATGTTTTTTAGGAATTACCAACGTATGCCCATATGCGTCTTTTGCAATATCCAAAAATGCCAAAACATTTTCATCTTCATAAATTTTATAGCAAGGAATATCTCCCTTAATTATTTTACAAAAAATACAATTATCCATAATTTTCTCCCAATAAAATAATAGTATCAAAATAATATAATAGTCAAGAAATTTGTTTACAAAGAGAAAATGTTGTGGTATATTTTGTTTTGGACTAGGAAAGATGGCAGAGTGGTCTAATGCACACGCTTGGAAAGCGTGCGAAGTGAGAGCTTCCGCAGGTTCAAATCCTGTTCTTTCCGCCAATACCAAAAATGCGAACAACTATTGAATAATTGTTCGCATTTTTAATTATTGCCACACACCATATAATTACCTTTAAAAACGAAAATTTTGTGGAAATTATAATATATTTTGTGTTTTTTACTAAATTTTTACAGTTTTTTATTGATTTTGTTTGTTTTTAAAATATATTTTCTTCTTTACTTTCCATTCTATTTTTATCGTAAATCTTCTTTGCTTCATGTTTTGTTAGCACTAATTTATTGGAGTTTAACGAGCCTTTAAATTTTTCAATTTGTTGAGCATTATATGAATCGTTTGCCATTTTTTCTAACATATTATACAATTTATCAAAACTTTTAGAGGTTGTCTTTGACATTGTGGCAAAAATAAGTTTTTCCAATTTTTGTTGCAAGATTGGTGTATCAGGTTCATTCATATATTCATACATTGGATAATATCTTTTGTAGTATTGTCTACCATCATTATCTTTTTTTATTTCATCAAAATCATAAAAATCATATTTGCTCATATCATCATCTTGGCAATTCACTGCCATAAGCATATGGCAATATTTTGGAATATTAAAATCTCCCCTAACATTATCCCACGTTGGGTCACTATAAAAATGCCCATCAATAGAATACTTGTCATCATAAATTTCAATTTTTAGTCTAGAATGGTCTTCGGTGTTATCATTTTCCAAATTCCTAACTGTGCAAGCAATTCTTGTAGATTTTAGACCCGGCATATTTAATGTATCTATTATTTCATTTACCAAAGATGTAAAACCTGCACAAACAAATTCAGGTTCTTTTAAAAATGCTCCCGCAAACAATTGGTCATTGCTAAATCCACTTCTGTTTTTTGAGCATGAATACTTGGTTAAAGTTGAAACTTTTAAATATATGTATGCATAAGCTTCTGCTGGAGATAAATTCTTTGATTTTATTTCATTACATATTTTGTAAATATAACTATTAGCCTTGATTATTGTTTCAATGTCCCATAACTTCGTTTCGCTATAATTAGTTTTACCCCGTGTTCTATGGACAACAAGCAAGTTCACTTTATTACCAGCATATATGTTGTTATGTAGTTTACAAATATCGCAAAAAAGTTTATAAGGAATTTTCTCATCTGCAATAACAATATTAACTGGTTTATTAGCATTATTTAGAATTATAGGATTATTAGCAAGATAATTTAATATTTCAAGTTGATTTTTTGAATATTCAATACTATCTGTTTCCAATAAATTTATATTAATTTCATCATTACTTTTATCTATATTTTTTAAATCTTCTTTCGCACAAATATTCATAATACCCTTCTTTATATTTCTTCAATTTTATATCCCAAGTTATTTGCCACCATTATAAATTTTTTAATGTTAAAAATTCCCCATTGATTGCAAACAGCAACTATCGTTCCATCTTTTAAAGTGATTAAATCTTGTTCATTTGAAAAATATCTTTTTTGATAATCAGTTCTTTTTTTTATATTTTCCAAATTATCTACAACCATTAAAGAACCTTGCAAAGATTTATCAAAGACGCTTTGTAAATCTTTTAAATTTATTTGTAAATGATTGGTTGTATAATCTTTTATTATAGCAAGAACTAATCTATTTTTTGATAATATCTTTCCTTCATACAAGTATTTTGTCTTATCTCTGCTAGAAAGTTTTTGATTTTGACTTTTGCTTGTCTTTTCTTTAATCTTATTTTTAGGCACAAACCCATTGGAAACAAATAGACTTAAAAGACTTTCTAATCTTTCTACTCTTTGTTTTAATAATGCGATTTCTTCTTCAAATTGCTTATCGTTCACAGTTACTTATATCCTCTGTTATTAGTATATCAAACCTTGCTGACATTTTCAAGTTTTTCTCAATAGTTTTTAAAATAAACATTAAGAAACTTATTTATTTTTTATTAAAACTATAAAAAACCATAAAAATCTTTAAAAAACTATTTACAAATAAAAAACAGTATGCTATAATACGATTGTAAACAAAAGGAAGGAAAAATATGAAACAAATTGTAACTGTCGCTGGAATTATCTATAATGAAAAAGGCGAAATTTTATGCACTGAAAGAGAAGTAGGAAAATATGAATATACTTCACTTAAATGGGAATTCCCTGGCGGAAAATTGGAAATTGGAGAAAACAATATTCAAGCACTTGAAAGAGAATTAAGAGAAGAACTTGATATAAAGGTTCAAATTCAAGACAAATTTTATCAAGTTGAACATGATTATCCTGATTTTCACCTATCAATGGCTGTATACAATTGCAAATTACTTAGTAAAGAATTAAAAATGAATGTACATAAAGCACTTAAATGGGTTAACCCAAAAGATTTATTAAAACTTGAATGGGCTGGGGCTGACTTACCTGTTGCACAAAAAATCGTTGATAATTTTAACTCAAAAACTATGTAATAATATCATCGGAACTATTATTTAGAATAATCAAAATAAAAAAATCTGACATTTATTGCCAGATTTTTTTATTTTATATATCAAATTCTTCATATTTTATTAAGTCTTTATATTCATCTTGAATTATTATATCACCTATTGGGTCATTTGGTATTGGCTCAATTTCAATTGGTATAAATCTTATAAATGGGAAGAATGGCACACTTATTATTCTTATACTAATAATTTCAGAACTATACAATGCATTGATTTCTAGTTCATTATTACAGTCAAACATTTCTTTGATGTCATTCGGAGTTTTACCTGCCAAATCTTTATCCCATTTTTCAAAAGTATATTCGTATGTAATTACAATTTTGAAGTTCCTTCGTGGATAAAATACAAAATCATTTCGTTTTAAAAAGATATTTTCCATTCCAAATTTATTTGCCCCATCAAATCGCTTTTTAGAAATGATTGGCAAAACAATTGTTTTTTTGTAGCTATGTGTAAACTCTTTCAAAACTATTGTTTCATTTTCTTTTAAATTTTGACTATATATCAAATCACCTGCATCATTTACTTTCCCTGAATTGTCAAAATCATAACCATAGTAATAATTAATTTTATATGTTTTTTCTTGTGTTCCTTCAATTACTGCAATATAAACTACATTTTTATTTGTTGTTATTATATCTGCTGAGTTTAATATATTTTGAGTGCCTTCTTCTCTCCATTTTGATATTAAAACATATTTACCATCAATAATTGCATATCTTGGAACTACAATATTTTGCTTTATTGTATATTCTCTTTGAGATATAATTTCATCACTTTCTGTTTTAAATGTAACAAGATAAGTATCAAGTACTGCCACATATGTTACATTTTTTGATGTTGTTTTTATATCATTTGCATTTATTATGTTTGAGTTTGACACATCTTTCCATTTGTTAATTTTTACAGATTCTCCATTAATAATTTCATATTGTGGAACATCTATATTTTCAAAACAAGAATATTCTTTACTGGAAAGTACTGCCCAATTACTTGTTTTGAATGTAACTTTATATTTTTCAAAGATTGCAATATAAGTTGTATCTTTATATATTTTTGAAATATAACTTGGACTTATCGTTTTGTCTGTCCCTTCCATCTTCCAAGATTTAATATCTGCACAAATACCATTTATTGTGACATTTTTTGGAACTTCAATTTTATCATCATAGTAATAATCATCTTGTGAAATTATAAATCCACTTTCTGTTTTAAATGTTACTTTATGGCTTTTATAGATTGCAATAAATGTTGTATCTTCGTATATATATCCAATTTTATCACTAGCGTATACATAATTATTTGCTTTGTTAATCCAATATTTTATTAAATAAATTGTACCATTTTCATTTATAAATTGTGGTATATCAATATTATTTGATACTTCACTTAATTGACTTGATATTATATCTCCATTTTCTGTAACAAAGTTTACAATGTACAAACTATATTTTGAGTAAACTATATAATCACCAAACTCTTTATTATACTTGAATTTTGATAGATATACATTATTTGTTGCATCAAAATCTTTATCCACATAAACATATGAAAGTGAATATGAAATTTCCAATGTTTCGTTATTTAAGATTTGAGAACTTCCTAATATCACTCTACTTACAAATAAAAATGGATAACTGCCAATTTGTTTTAATTTTGACAAATCTGCAAACTCAATATTGTCACAAGCACCAAATGAATTACTGCCCAAGATTTCTAATTGTGGGAAATAAAATTCTTGAAGACTTTTGCAATTAGCAAAAGCATAATCACTTATTTTTATGATATAATTATCGCTAATACAACTTTGTTGTAAATTTTCACAACAATAGAAAGCATATTCTCCAATCTCTTTAACAAAATTTAAATTAATATCTTCCAAACTTTCACAATAACTAAATGCATAATTTGGAATTATTATAATATTTTCACCTAATGTTACTGAAATTAAACTTGTGCATCCATAAAAAGCATATTTTTCAAATGTTTTACAATTTTCAAGATTAATATTTGTGATTGATTCACAATCTTTAAAAGCATTTGAACCAATCTCTGTTACATTTTCAAGACTGATATTTTTTAATGAATTGCATTTCTCAAATGCGTTTTTTTCAATAACAGATAAACCTTTTGCATTAACTATCTTTAAATTAATACAATTATTAAATGCGTATGAACCAATTACTATTGGTTGATTTTTTTCACTTGAAATAATATTAACTTGTTCAATATAAGCATTATCTAAAAAAGTAAAAGACCTTATTTTTGTTAAAGAATAAACTTTTCCATATTTTGGCAAATATTGTGGAATATTAACGATGGTATCTTTGCCACTATAATAACTGATTTCATAAGTCATTGTGTCATCATTATACCAAACTAAAAAGTCATTCAAATCTAATTTGTTAAATTCTGCAACTATTTTTATGTTTTTATTTGGCATTGATAATACAGATTTGCCATCATTAATTTCAATATTAGTTTTTTGACCCATGTCGTCAATATAATATAATTTTGATATATAATTATCTTCTGAACTATAAAAAATTTCTATATTTTGATTATAATTTGCAGTATTTATTTCTTTTCCTAATTCATTTTTAACAATAAGTGTGCCAGAATTTATAACTTCTGTAGTTATCTTATAATTAATTTCCTTATATTCAAGTTCAATATTAACATCATATTTTGGCATTGCGAAACTATAAGAATTGTTTGTGAAATTTGATGTTATATCTTTGTTATTTAATTTAATATTTACTAAATCATAACCTTTTATATCAAGTAAGTTTAAAATGACAGTTTCATTTTGATTAAAACTATAGCCATTAAGTTTTAATCCATTTTGTTCTATATTACTAGAAACTTTTACATTATATATTTTATTTGAGCCTATTTTTTGTGTTGTGAAGATTTTTTCATTCCCAACATAATCTTTTAAGACAGTAATATAATATTTATTTTCATTTGTAAATTTGTTAAATTTATATGCTTTTTCGATGTTAAGTCCACTATATTCAACTTTATCAACAACAATATCATCAGAACTTAAATTTTCATCATTTGAACTATATGTTGTAATAACATTATTGTAGCCACTGAATGTATAATCAATATCATTGTCATCATTCTTTTCCAAACTTGATGAAATATCAACACATTTTTGATTTGTACATTGTGAAATTAAATCTGTATTGTAACAATAGATATTAAAATTACCATTATATGCAATTAAGCTATTATTGCTTGTTTTTAAACAATTTGCGCCAACAAAAAGATATTTAAGATTTATTGAATTATATATAATTGTTGAACCTAATATTTCAACATTTGGCAATTCAATATATTCAAGTTTTTTGCAATTTCTAAATACATTTTTTTCTATTTTTTTGAGATTTGTTGCACAAAAACCTTTTATACCAGATTCAGCAAATGCACTTTTCCCTAATTTTTGTAAGTTTTCAAAATTCAAATATTTTTCAAAAGATTGGCAACCAACAAAGGCATTTGTCCCTATACTTACAATATTTTTCCAATCAATATTAATATTTGATAATTTTTCGTAATATGAAAATGAGTTATTTGGTATTTCTGTTACGAGTGGAATATTTATTGTTGTTAAATTATAACAAGCATAAAATGTATCACTACCATAGTATATGGATAACAAATCATAACTTTCATTACCATCAGATATTGATAATGCTTTATTTAAAGTTAAAGTTTCAAGTAATGGACAAAATTGTGCTAAATTTTCAACATTTGAAGAATTGATATTAATCTCTTTCAAACTATCACAACAATAAAAAGGATAATATCCAACTTCTATATCATAATCGCATATTACATTTTTTATATTTAATCCATTAAATAATGAACTACCTAATTTTTTTACTTTTTTCCCATTAATATATCTTGGAATAATAATGTTTTCAAGACCACTTGTATATTTTGTTAAAACACCATTATCATCTATTTCAAAACCTGTTCCATCATCATTGTAACTTGTATTTCCTTTAATATAAGAAATATCATAACATTTACTATCAGCACAAAGATTATTATCTTTGTCAAACATATATGTAACAAATCTAAATCTTGTTGAGTTTTTAATTTCAACTGGTGATGTGTAGATTTGATAATTTTCCAATGTTGGATATGAACCATCAAGTGTATAATATATCTTATATGTATAGCCATTTTGATTTTTATAATTATTATTAAGCATTAAGGTAAATGGTTCATTAAAATTACAAATACTGTTTACTTCCCCTACACTTAATGATGGTATGTTATTTATATTAAATTTATCAAAAGATAGTTCAAGATTTGGTACACCATAACCATACAAATCATCTTTTCCTGCAACACCAAAATCATAGGTTGATTCTTTTAATTTTTGTTCAACTTGACTTACATTATAACTATCACCCATTGCACTAGCAATCAAACTTACCAATGCAGTTGCGTGTGGAGTTGCCATTGATGTGCCTGAAAGTTTAGCATATTTTCCACCGGTTTTTGATACAATAAAATTATTTGAGTTATATTTATCTGGTTCACAGAAATCTGGAACACAACTTAGTACACTTGTACCTGGCAAACATAAATCAATATATTCTCCATGGTTTGAATAACTTGCAAAGTATGGGAAGTTTTTATATTTATTATTTTGACTTAATGCAGAAATTGTTAAAGCATTTTGAATATTTGCTGGAGAACATTTTTCTACATAGTAATTTTCATTTCCTGCAGCAACAACAGGCATCATATTGTTACTATAACATTCATTTATAAGTTTTTCTTTTTCATATGAAGGTGTATATCCACCAAAACTCATATTGATAGCACAAATATTTGTGCCATTCTTTTTTAGATTTAAAATGTATTCAAGACCTGCAATAACATTTGAACTTGTTCCTTGACCATTTTTATCAAAAACTTTTATAGGAATAATTTTTACATTACCAAGTGTCAAATCAACTATTGTTCCACTAACATGAGTTCCATGTTTGTTATCATCTTCAAATTGATACTTACTTTCACCACTGGTGTATAAAGTGCTTGTTACATAACTTATACCCAAATCATATTCAATTCTTCCTGCCAAAAATTCATTATCAGTATCTATACCTGAATCTAGCACTGCAACATATATTATTGGTAAATTTGCAACAGTTGAATATGTATTCAATAAATAATCTTTATATCTTGGGACTCCAAGTAATGATGATCCCCACGATAATTCGTTTTGATGTGCTCCTGTGATTTCATTAACATTCTCATTTAACTCTAAACTAGAAATGTCAACTATGCTATCTCTTTCAACATAATTTACATATTCCAAAGATGAATAATAAATTAATGCAGAGTTTGTGTCATTTGTATTTTTATATTGCAAAACATTTAAGCCATTAAATCCATCAGCTGAATAAATAGCATTGCTATCGTTAATCTTTTTATTAGATTTAACAATTAATCTATTTGCATAGTCATCAGCATAATTTTGATTTATGTAAGACAAATTTTGTTTAAACTGCTCAAAATTATTTTGAATATCTACATTTATGTAAAAATCAGTTCTTTTATTATTTATAAGATTCGCACTTAAAATAAGAGATAGTGGAATAATAAATATTCCAAAAAGTATAATTAAAATTTTAGGAGTTTTCTTCATACTCACCCTTCTTTTGTAAATATTATACCACACACAAAAGTCAGTGTAAATAGTCAATTTTTGAAAAAACTGCATATATAATAATTGCAGTTTTCTAGTATTTAATTTTCTTTACTTATATCAATTTTGAACTTTTCGACATCTCCACTATTCAAATAATTTTTTATTTCTTCTTGTCTATTTTTCAATTCACTAATCATATCATTTACAAATTTATTATGCTTTTGTTTAATTTCCCTGATTTCATTATATTGATTAATAATCTGTTTATCTATCATTTTTAAAAAATTGCTTTTAGTAATTTCTTTTTTGTATCAATCTTTTTATCACTATATTGGCATATATTATATAAAAAATATAATTTTTTTATAAACTTTTCAGTTATTTCTTCATTTTTATATTCATTTTTAATTAATTTACTTAATTCTTGCAATCTTTCTATTGTTATATTTTTACTTTTAATAACTTCATATAATTCATTTTCTCGAACATTTAACTTTTCTTTAAAATTATTAATCATAGTATTTCTCCTTTTTGTAATCAATTGTATGTGTAAATATAATATAATTCAAATATTAATTATTTATATAAATATAACTTATAGTTATATCAATATTTAACCAGTTTTGTATAAATTATTAATAATAAGCAATAAATAAAATGGAGAAAATTTATGCAGTATGTAAAAGGTGTTCCTTATTTTTGTCAAAATGTTGAATATTTAAAACAATATAACTATCTTACAAGTGATATCAAATGTGATATTTTAATAGTTGGTGGTGGAATTTGTGGAGCAATACTAAATTATTATTTATCACAAAAGTATGATGTTGTTTTAATTGATAAAGGAAGAATAGGTCAAAATTGTACCAGTTGTGCAACTGCAATTTTGGAATATCAACTTGATGATTTTTATGACGACTTGAAACAAGAATTAACAAAACAAGAAATTATTGAAATATATAAAATGGGACAAAACTCAATAAAGAAAATAGAAAAATTTGTTAAAAAATATGGAAATCATTGTGATTTTGCAAAAAGACCATCATTTTTATTTAGTCAAAATACACAAGATAACAACAAAATGAAAAAGGAATTCACATTACGAAAAAACTACGGATTTGATTGCAAACTTATCACAAGAACAGATAATCCGTTCCCATTCCCTATTTCTAGTGGAATTTATGATAAAAATGGTGGAGCAGAATTAAATCCTTATTTATTCTGCAAACAATTAATAGAAAATTCAAAAAATCAAAATAGAATATATGAAAATACTTCATTTGATAATTTTTTAACGGAAAAAAATGGTTTTTGTGTTACAACCTGTTATAATCATAAAATCTATGCAAATAAAATTATTCTTGCAACAGGTTTTAATATGGAGTTATTTCAAGATGAAAATTTAATGCAAAGATTTGTTACTCATACAATAGTAACTAATCCATTAAAAAACATACAATGGAAAAATAATGCAACAATTCATGACAATCAAAAACCTTA
>CAMEUD010000034.1 GCA_945937975.1 uncultured Clostridia bacterium | reverse complement strand
CTGAAACTCTTAATGACAAGTCTTTTACTGCTTCTTTGTATAATCTATCTCTTAGGTGTCTTGATGTTACAAACTTGCCTTCCTTCCCTGCAAATGGACTATCATTTACCATAAATGTCATTTCAACACTTGGTTCTGCAATTTGGACAAATTCTTCTGGTTCAACTTTTTCTGGTCCACAAATTGTATCTCCAATTTTTACATCTTCAAGTCCAGCGATACAAACTATATCACCCATAACAGCTTTGTCTGTTTGAACACGCTTTAAACCTTGATATGTGAACAATTGAACAACTTTGCTCTTTATATTCTTTGATTTGTCAAAATAATTGCAAACAACAACATTATCTCCAACCTTAACTTGTCCATGAGTGATTTTACCAATAGCAAGTTTACCAACATAGTCGTTATGTTCAGCACTTGAAACAAGCATACTAAATGGAGCATTCATATCTCCTTCTGGTGCTGGAATATGACTTAATATTGTTTCAAAAAGTGGAATAAAGTTTTCCCCTTCTTTTGTGTAGTCAAGAGATGCCTTTCCTGTTCTTGCACTTGCAAAAACGAATGGACTGTCAAGTTGTTCTTCATTTGCGTCAAGGTCCATAAGGAGTTCCAAAACTTCATCAACAACTTCACCTGGTCTTGCATCTGGTCTGTCTGTTTTGTTTACAACAACGATAACTTTTAAATTTAGTGCAAGTGCGTGTTCCAAAACAAATCTTGTTTGTGGCATTGGTCCTTCAAAAGCATCAACAACCAACAATACACCATCAACCATTTTTAAAACTCTTTCAACTTCTCCACCAAAGTCAGCGTGTCCTGGGGTGTCAACAACATTTATTTTTACACCTTTATATTCACAACTTGCGTTCTTTGACAAAATTGTAATGCCCCTTTCTCTTTCAATAGCATTACTATCCATTACTCTATCTTCAACAACTTGATTATCTCTAAACACATTGCCTTGTTTTAACATTTCATTGACCAAACTTGTTTTACCATGGTCAACATGGGCAATTATTGCAACATTTCTTACTTTTTCGTTTTTCATTTTTATCCTTCCTATGTATAAATACCAATTATATTCAATCTTGTGCAAATAGATTAAATATATTCAATACTATGTATAACGATTGATTATACCACACACTAAAATTATTTTCAATCACTTTATAAAAAATTTCTTATTAAGAAATAATTTAATTATAAAAGATAAAAAAGAGAAAGCCTTTCACTCTCTCATAACTTTTTCATTTTTTAAATAGTATATTAGTTCAAATAAATTAAATATTTGTTCTGCTTTCCAATGCACGAGTGAGAGTTACTTCATCTGCAAATTCAAGTTCACTACCCATACTAACACCTTGTGCAAGTCTTGTTACTTTTACACCAAGTGGAGTGAGTAATCTTGAAATATACATTGCTGTGGCATCACCTTCAACATCTGGGTTTGTTGCCATTATCACTTCTTTTGTGCCATATTTTTTTATTCTGTCTAATAATTCTTTTATTCTTATATCATTTGGACCACGATTTTCAAGTGGACTTATTGTGCCATGCAAAACATGAAAAACTCCATCATAGTTTTTTACTTTTTCCATTGCAACAACATCTTTTGGTTCTTTTACAACACAAATAATTTGCTTGTTTTTCTTTAAGCAAGTTTCACAAACATCTGTTTCAGAGAAATTACCACATTCATTGCAAAACTTGATTTTTTGCTTTGCTTCAATAATTGCGTTTGCAAAGTCTTTTGCTTCTTCTTGTGTTGAATTTAGCACATTATATGCGTATCTTTGTGCTGTTTTGTAGCCAACACCTGGGAGCGAACGAAAAGCATTTATTAGTTTTTCTAAACTTTCTATATACATAAATTAAAATCCTTGTGGCATTTGTGGTAATTTTTCTTGTTCTGCTTTTTCAACTTTATCTACTGCATCATTAAATGCACTTGTGATAAGGTCTTCAAGCATTTCAATATCATCTGGGTCAACAACTTCTGGCTTTATTTTAACACCTTTTGCTTTTTTGTCGCCTGTTATAGTTACTTCAACCATTCCACCACCTGATGAGCCAACAAAATCAGTGTTGATTAATTCTTCCTTTGCCTTTTCCATATCTTGTTGCATTTTTTGTGCTTGTTTCATAAGATTTTGAAGGTTTGCACCACCAAAACCACCACCAAATCCACCTCTAAAATTATTCATTCTTATTATCTCCTTTTATTACATTTATGTTATTAAAATATTTTTTTAGTGTTTTTATATTTTCTTCAATTTGTTGAACTTTTTCATCAAGTCTTATTTCAAACTTTTCTTGTCCAACAAAAGTTAGTGCTTTCTTTAATTCTTCATAATTACTTTTTTCATTAAGTAAATCAACAACATTTTTTTGTTCTGGCAAAATCAACAATGTGTCGCCATCATACCTAACATTTTTTATATCACCACAAACAATGTGTAAAATAACTTGATTATGTTCTCTTAAATAAATTACAAGTTTTCCCCAAATAGTTTTTGCAGTCAAATGCTCATTGGTTGGTTTTATTGAATGTTCTTCCCTTAACTTGGCATTATTTTTAAGAGTTAAAATCAGTTTTTTTTTTCGCTCTCGCTAATACAAGAGATTATTGCCGTTTCTATCAAAGTTTTTGGTGAAATTGCATATTTAAGTTCTGCTTCTATGCTTGAAAATATTTTCATATCTTCCATAAGGTCTTTAACTTCAAACTTGTTTGCAAGTTCCATATAGGCATCATACATTTCATTTGAAAAACCTAACATAATTTTTGAGTCATTACAAGTTTTGCAAACTAAAAGGTTTCTAAAAGTTATTGTTATATCTTTTGCAACATAACTCATATTTTTGCCTTGTTTTTCCAAATTAGACAAAGTTGACAATGCTGTTCCAATATCTTTGCTTTGGATAGCACCACAAATTTTTAAATTTGTTTCATAACCAGAGTTCCCCAAAATGTCCATAACATCTTTAGTTTTTATATCTCCACCACTAAAAGCAACCAAGCAATCAGCAACAGAAAGAGTATCTCTTACACTTCCTTGCCCTGCTTTTGCAATTAGGTTAAAAGCATCTTCTTCACACTTTATATTCTCTTTTTGGAATATATTTTTCAAGTGTTCAATAAGAGTTTGTTCTGGCACAAGATGAAAATCAAAACGCATACATCTTGAAAGAATCGTTTGTGGAAGTTTGTGAACTTCTGTTGTTGCCAAAATAAATATGATATGTTCTGGTGGTTCTTCCAAAGTTTTTAACAAAGCATTAAATGCACTTTCTGTAAGCATATGAACTTCATCAATAATATATACTTTGTATTTTCCATTAACTGGTAAAAATTTTACCTTTTCTCTTATATCTCTAATTTCATCAACTCTATTGTTTGATGCAGCATCAATTTCCAAAACATCAACATTGTTTGCATTTTCCAATGCTTTGCAAACTTCACACTCATAACAAGGTGAGCCATTCTTTGGATTCAAACAGTTTACTGCTTTTGCAAAAATTTTGGCACAACTTGTTTTCCCTGTTCCACGAGAACCTGTAAACAAATATGCATGATTAATTTTGCCATTTTCAACTTGCCTTTTTAGTGTTTGAGTGATATGGTCCTGCCCTACAACTTCATCAAATGTTTTTGGTCTGTATTTTCTGTAAAGTGCTTGATACAAAATTTTTCTCCTATGCAAATAGTTTAAACTAAACACAACAAAAAATCAAATAAAATAATTAGATTGCATAAAACATTCGTTTATAACTTATATGTAATTTATAAACACAATTTTGCCATTAATACTAAATTCCCATTTTTCCAAAATTACAATAGTTTTTTGTTATTTATATATTTTTCCAAATAACTTTTACTGTGGATAAAACAAAAGTTTGTAATAATCTTCAAACATATAATCTCTGACAGGAAATACTGAACCATCAGAAAAATATAAAACAAGTACTGGACTTATTCCATGATATTCGTCCAAAAATTCAAAATATTCAAGTTCGCCCTTTTTTATTTTTGATTGCAATTTTGCATGATAAGAAAAATATCCCATATATTTAGTATGCTAAATTTGACAAACATAATTCAAAATGCTAAATTGTATTTACGGAGAAAATTATGAAAATTATACTTGCATCAACAAGTTCAAGAAGAAAAGAACTTTTAACACAAATGGGTATTGAATTTGAAGTGAAAGCACCAGAAATTGAAGAAGATATGAGTCAAAAAGTCAATTTTAAAAAATTGAGTGAAATACTTTCAAAACAAAAATGTGAAGATGTTTTTAATAGGACAAAAGGTAATCGTCTTGTTATTGGCAGTGATTGTATGGTTTATATCAATAAACATTTACTTGGCAAACCACATTCTCGTGAAGATGCAATAAATATGCTTACAATGTTATCTGGCAAATGGCATAAAGTTTTTTCTAGAATAAGTGTTATGGTTAAAGATAACAATGGCACAAGAGAATATCTTTGCCACGATGTAAAAAAAGTTAAATTCAAAAAGTTATCTACTCTTGATATAGAAAGATACATAGACAGTGGTGAATATGCAGATAAGGCTGGTTCTTATGCAATTCAAGGTGGAGCTGGAATGTTTGTTGAAAAAATTATTGGCAATTTGTCAACTGTTATTGGAATTCCTACCCACAAACTCCACGATATATTAAAACAAGAAAATATTTTATAAAAATTTTAGCACAAAAAAATGTGGCGTTTGCCACATTTTTTTATGCTTTTGTTAATAAATATATTCCACTATTTTCTGAGGTTGAACCACCATAACTAGATAATGTATCCATATGTTCAATAATATTTTGCCCTTTATTTAAAGAGTAAACCGTTGTTCCTGCATTCTTAGCAATTCTTGAAAACGAAGAAATCACAACACCTCTTACACCCTCCCCTGGGTTACTGCATGCAAATGCATGATTTCTTATTGTAATAGTTTCAATGTCAGAATTGATTTCAACATAAGATAGTTTTGGATTATATCCAAAAGCTTCTACTCCAATGTAACTCACACTTTTACCTATAATAACTTTTTCCAAATTTGGACAATCAGCGAACACATTATCATCAAGTCTTGTGACTTGGTCTGGAATAATTATCTGCTTTAAACCTGTAGAACAAAATGCCAAGTTATCCAAACAAGTAATATAGTTTCCCAAGTCAACTCCTTCCAAATTATCTGCCCCAGCAAATGCTAGCATTGCAAAATTTCTAACAGTTGTTGGAAGTACGTAAAATTTATCTTTTCTTCCAGTTGGATATGATATTAAAATAGATTTATCTTTGTTAAACAGCACACCATCAATTGTTGAACAATTTTTATGCTCTGGGTCAACTTCGATTTTTTCAAGACTCATAGCATTATTGTTTAATGCGCAAATTAATATTGTTTCATCTTCGCCTTCCGCAATATCATCTTTAGAATTACTTTCTACATTATAAACTTCTAGAGTTTTTGGAATAAACAAGTATTTTAAATTTGAACAATATGCAAATGAGTTTGTCCCCACTTCAATTTTTGTCACTGTGTCATAAAATTTTACGCTTTCTAGATTTGTGCAATATGCATAACTATATTGTGTTAATGCTCTCACTCTTGCACTATGAATTCCCGTTCCTGCGAGAAATGCAACATCCATAACATAGTTACTTGGCAAAATTACTCTTGTTAATGTTGGAACCATACCTAATCCAACGATTGGTGGTTGGGTCATTGATTCCGGCAACACAATTGTTGTAAATTGTGAACTTGTGAAAGTACTTGATGAATTTAATGGATTATCTGCATCAACTGTTCCTTCTGCAACCGTTACTGCTCCAGTATGTCCTTCACTTGTGTAACTTTCTGGGAATACAAACAAACCTGTTGCATTATTCCCATTTGGAGATGCAACCCAACTCGAATCTGTCCAAGTTAGATTAACCTTTGAAAGATTTTCATTTGTCAGTGAATAGTCACCTATGCCAGCCCTTAACTGTAAATTGAAATTTGAAGTTACAACACTTGATTTCATATCTTTTATACTCATTGCAAAGTACATCTTTTTTGGAGAAGTGCTCGTTACTTCTCTAATAATAACATTATTACCTTGTACAACATTTTCTGGCATTGATATATTTTCCAAGTCAGCAAGAACCCAAACATTCATACTTGGGCTTAAGTTGGTTATTTCAGTTTCAATAAGGAAGCATTTGTCTTTTGATGAAAAATTTAAGTTAAGTTGGTCAAATAAAAAAGAATTTTGGGATGTCGAATCATATTCACCTATATTAATAGTTGTATCCAAAATAAATGATTCTTTTGCAACAGTTGTTGTCCCATCAGCAAGTTCTTCTGCAAGAATTTCCAAATCCCCTTGGTTATATTGATTTGAATTCTTGTAAACTTTTGTATTAATCTTTACAAAAGCATCATTAACTTCATAACTTATGCTTCCACCAATGTTGTAAGAAACACTTGTTGCACTGAATACTCCAAAACACAAAACGGCTAAACACAAACACAACGAAGAGACTGATAAAAATAATTTTAGTTTTTTCATATATTCTCCTTTCGTATTTGATAGAAAAATGTCGACCAACCTATTCGGTTAGCCGACATTAATTTTTTTTGCCACTTTGACTTAACTACGGTTAACCAGCCAAGGTTAACCAGCCAAGGTTCTTCTTATTCCGACCACATTGCAAGAATGTAGTATCTATCATTAAAAATGATGCCACACTCCCAAATTTATGTCAAGCAAAATGCAATAGTTTTTCAAATATTTTTTAACTTGCTTGTGTTAAAGTTAGCGGTATATTAAATGCTTGATTTGTAACGGTTACTGTTGGGTCGATTAAATACACATAGAATACCATTGTTTTTGTCCCACTTGCAGGAACATCACCAGCATTATTTGCATCAGCTACAACATTGTAGTTTGCTCTTTCTGGAACACCAAAACTTCCAACTGCAACATTTACGCCTTTATCTTTTTGAACAGTTGAAATTTCAATGCTTACTTTCCATGCAGTTGAATCATTAAAACTGATATTTAATGTTGCTGTTCCCCCTGTTACATCGTTTGCAATATTGCTATTGTCATAAGTAGTTATAGTTGTATCTCCAGAAATGGTAGTTGATAAACCTTTTAAATCTGTTCCGTTATATGTTGCAGATTTTGCAGTTGTTTCTGTGTAGCCAATTTTGTTTTCTTTCACATTGTTTGTTGATGTTTCGTCAGTTACATATGAAAGTGTTGTTGTAAGTTTTACAAGGACATCTGTCATTGTGTAATTGACTTGACCATTAACATTGTATGAAATAGTTGAAGCAGCATAAACACCAAATGCCAAAAGACCAACTGATAGGCATAATGCCAAAATTGCAGAAAATAATCTTACTTTTCTTTTCATAAATCCTCCCTTTTATTTTTTCTACAAAAATATTTTGTGAAGATTTTTGAAAAGTATACAAAATGGATTGTGAATAAATAAAAATTTATTTTGTTAAACTATTTATAATAAAAAAAATAAAGCAAAATTAAATATTTTTACAAAATTTTGCCTTATTTATATAAATATAATTTTATTTTTTTAATACTTCATTAAATGTCAAGTCATTTAATTCGCTGTCGATATGTTTTAAATCCCATTTGCTTTTTAAATTATTTTTCCAGAATAACAAATATTCTCTTTTGCCCTTTGTTTCAAGTATTTCCCAACTTTGTACAACTTTTTGCATTTCTCTTTGTTCTTTTTTTGTTAGGTTACCTTTACTAAACCAAAGTTCATCTTTAAGGTCTTCTCTATCTTCTTTTGGTGCTTTTATATAGTAAATTATTCTAACAACTTTTTCCATTTCATCTGTTTTAAGCAAACGCTGAACTTCCTTATCTTGCCAATATGCTGTACCTGCGAGCAATCTTCTTTCTATCATCATAAAGTTTACTTGCTCAATTAGTGAAAGAGTTTCCAAAATACATAATATTCCAAGTGGAATACAAACACAACAAATCATACCAACTGAACTTGCCATCCAGCCAAGAGTGCTACTAACCCACTTTGGAGTTCCTGCAAACTTACCAACAACATAATCTGCTCTTACAGAATTAGGGTCTTTTGCTGAATTGTGTGTACCTTTTGTAACATAGAAGATAGTGCCAGATTCATCAATTTTTATTTGAATTACTTGGTGAAATTTTATAACGATTTTTTTATCTTTCAATTCATTTAATGATGTTCTATTTTCTGGAACAGGCTTTTTGGTGTAATTAAATGAATTATATTCAAATTGTTCACCAATGTTTGCTTTGTTCATTAATTCAAGAAATTCTTGATTAAATATCACATTGTCATTTTCATCTCTAACAGGTACATATTCACTTGTTGTGTAAACAATATCTCCATTGCTATCTTTTATAAGATTACCTTTTTTGTCATAACATTTTACACTTTTTGTTTCAAGTCCAGTTAAATCAAATTTACTATATGTATCAACAGTGTCAGAGTAATCATAAAAAGCAATAATATCACCAACTTTGATTTGGTTTGTTTTGTTAATAAACACTCTTTCCCCAATTTCAAAATTACGACCTGCTTCCACGCAATAATCACTCATACTTGAAGATAGTATTCTAACCATACCCACTCCAAATACCATTGGAACTGTGTTTGTTCTTTGTTGATTAAAAATCATTATACTTGTAAAAAAAGCAAGAATAACAATAGGAATTAATAATATATCTCCTATCTTGCCCAAAAGTGTATATAATGTGTTTCTTTTTTGATCTTTTGCCATTGTACTTTTCTCTTACTTTTTATTTTTATCTAATTTTGTTTTATTATCATCTAAATCTTTAATTCTTTCAAGAATTTTGTCTGCTTGTTCTTCATTTGCTGATTTTACTGTTTGTTTGCTAGCATTTTTTTGTATTTTTTGAACTTTCTTTTTTGGTCTATAATTTTGATATTCTTCAATCAAAACATCTGCATATCTATCTTCTTCTGCCCTAATCTGTGCATTTAATATTTTTTGTTGTTTTCGTTTTGACTTATAGAACGCAAGCCAAGTATCATAATAATCTTGTGTGTTATTTATATCATACTTTGATATTGCAATTTGTGATGTTTTATAAATTTCCCTGTCTTTCTTTTTTTCTGCATCTTTGTTATATCCCCATATTATTTTATATAAATCATTTTTATAATCTTTGGGCATAACATCATACAGGTAAATTTTATTAAAATATGCCATTTCCATTCCAATTTTTGCTTTTGCACATTCTTTTGTATCAAAGAAAGTTGAACGAGCAATAACATTTTTTTCCAAAATGATATTGTTAATTTGTTCCAAAATTGAAAGAGATTCAAACAATATTACGATTGATATTGGGACAATTACAAGAACGATAAGTCCAGTTGAACTTGAGCAAAAACTCAAGAAGTCTGAAAGCCATTTTGTTGTTGGAACATAACTTCCAAAAACCATATCGCTTCTAACTTCATTTACATCAGGCGAACCATTGTTTGTTCCTTTTGTAACAAAAAATATTGTTCCAGAAGTATCCATTTTTATCTGTATAATTTGGTGAAAAAGTACTCTTGTTTCACTTGCATCAACTTTATCTCTTGATGTTCGATTGTTAGGTACATTTGTTTTTATATATGATGTTCCTGGGATTATATCTCCAACTTGTGTATTTTGAATATTATTATATAATTCTTCATTAAAAATAACATCGCCATTTTCATCTCTATCTGGAATATAAATATTTGTTGTTATTTTTGGCTCACCATTTTCATCATAAATTATATTTCCATCTTTATCTTTTTCATAAAGTTCGTGTGGAGAATATGTTGTTAATTTCATAAATTTTGAATAATCATCAACTGAATCTTTAAAATCATAAAAAGCAATTACATCGCCAACATTATATGTTTGCTTTACTTCCAATATTGCAATGTCGCCTTTAAAGAAACTTCTATGCACTTCTTCACAATAAGTACTCATACTATTTGAAAGAACACGAACTATTGCATGATTAAAAATTGTTGTTATTGCTCTTTCTTGTTTTGAAATAAGCATAACAGCACTAACGCAAAGTGATAAAATAATTACAGGAAAAACAAAAGCATCAACAATGCCTGAAATAATTCTATATAATGATTTCCTTTTTTTTATTTTTTCCATATATTTTTTTATTTTCTTTTATTTTTAAAATATTTTTTTAATATATTTTCACAATTTTCATTTTTTAAATATATTAAATTTGTTTTGTGATTTAATCTATTTACATCACTCATTATTTTTTCACATAAATTTTGACTATCATTTGGTGAATCTGCACCATAATATACTGTTTTTATTCTTGCATTAAGTATTGCACCAGCACACATTGGACATGGTTTTAGTGTTACATACATACTCATATTATCAAGTCGCCAAGACTTTAATTTTTTGCAAGCTTTTTGTATGGCATCAATTTCTGCATGGTTTATCGCATTTTGTGTTTTTTCTCGCTTATTATACCCTTTTGATATAACATTTCCATTTTCATCAACAATAACTGCACCAATTGGAACTTCATCATGCTTGTACGCTAATTCTGCCATTTTTAATGCGAGTTCCATATAATTATTATTTACCATATGATTATAATATATCAAAACAAATTTTTTTCAAAATAAAAAAAGCACAAAAGTGCTTTTTATTAATTATTTATGATAGCTTATATTATTTTGAATTGTGAATGCTCTGTATATTTGTTCCAAAACCATAACTCTAAAAAGTCTGTGTGGAAATGTCATTTTACTAAAACTTATTTTGTTCTTTACTTTACTTTTTAAAGCATCGCTCATACCATAACTTCCACCAATAACAAAGGTTATTTCACTGTTATGCAAAAACCAATCTTCCAAAAATTTTGCAAATTGTTCACTTGTTTGTTCATTTGATTTAACATCAAACAAAACTGTTTTTGCTGTATCTATTTTTGATAATATTTCTTCACTTTCACATTTAATAATTTGTGGAATATTTACCAAATTATTTTTTTCTTTTAATTCAATTATATTTATATTTGCAAAGCGAGAAATTCTTTTTTTATATTCTTCACACATTGAAATATATTCTTTATCTTTTAAATTTCCAACACAAATTAAGTTTATTTTTTGCATTATAGTATTCCCCAAATAAATGTTGAAATTGTTAAAACTATTCCCAAAAATAAACTTGCATACAAAAATATCATATCTTTTTTGCTTGGATTATATGTTTGTTTATATTGATTTATATTTGTTTTAAAATTAACACTAACAAGTCTTTTTCCATCAACAA
>CAMEUD010000033.1 GCA_945937975.1 uncultured Clostridia bacterium | reverse complement strand
ATTTTTTTCAATATTAAAATTATTTTTTAATTCATTAATTATTAATTTTATATATTTTTCATTTACACTACTTGGAGTTCCACCACCAATATAAATTGATGAAATATTTTTGTTTTTATTTGAATTAAATTTTATTTCTTCAATTAATTTTTTAAAATAATTATCTTTTATTTTTTCATTATATTTTGCCGAGCAAAAATTACAGTAAAAACATTTACTGTCGCAAAAAGGAATATGAATGTATATCATAGAATTAGTTTTCATCATCAGTTTTAAGAATACTAATAAATGCTTCACTTGGGAGTTCCACACTACCAAATTGACGCATACGCTTTTTACCTGCTTTTTGTTTTTCAAGAAGTTTTCTCTTTCTTGAAATATCGCCACCATAACACTTTGCAAGCACATCTTTACGCATTGCACTTACTGTTTCTCTTGCAATAATTTTTCCACCAATACATGCTTGAATTGGGACTTCAAAAAGTTGCCTTGGAATAACTTTTTTCAACTTTTCAGCAATTTGTCTACCCCTTTGATAAGCTTTATCTCTGTGAGTAATCAAACTCAAAGCATCACAAGTTTCACCATTTAACATTATATCAAGTTTAACAAGGTCGCTTGGCATAAATCCATATACTTCATAATCAAGACTTGCATACCCACGAGTGCGAGATTTTAAGGCATCAAAAAAATCATATATCATTTCGCCTAGTGGCATATGATACTTCATCACAACTCTTGTTTTTTCCAAGTATTGCATATCCAAAAATTCTCCACGCTTTTCTTGGCATAAATCCATAATTGGTCCAACATATTCAGGTGGCGTATAAACACTTAATGCAATCATCGGTTCTTCAATTCGTTCAATTTCTGCAACTGGTGGAAGCATTGATGGATTGCTTACTTCAAGCATTTCCCCATTTGTTTTGTAAACATGATAACTAACACTTGGTGCTGTTGTAATAATATCTAAATCAAATTCTCTCTCTAATCTTTCTGTTATAATCTCCATATGGAGAAGTCCCAAAAATCCAACACGAAAACCAAAACCAAGAGCTATTGAAGTTTCTGGAGAAAAATGCAATGAAGCATCGTTGAGTTTTAATTTTTCCAACGCATCTTTAAGGTCGCCATATTTTGAACCATCAAGTGGGAATATACCACTAAATACAACTGGTTTTACATCTTTATAACCTGGTAATGCTTCACTGCAAGGATTTTCGGCATCAGTTATTGTATCTCCAACCTTTGTGTCAGAAAGGTTTTTTATGCTTGCACAAATATAGCCAACATCACCAACACATAATTCATTTACAGGTTTCATAGAAGGAGTGAATACTCCAACTTCAGTAACTTCATATGCTTTGCCTGTTTTCATCATTTGTATTTTGTCGCCTATTTTAACTTTTCCATCAAAAACTCTAACAAAGCAAATTGCACCTTTAAAGTTATCATACATACTATCAAAAATAAGTGCTTTTAATGGTTTTTGTGTATCACCTTTTGGGCATGGAATTTTTTCCACTATTTGCTTTAATACATCATCAATATTTATTCCTTCTTTTGCAGAAATGCAAGGAATATCATCGGCAGGAATACCCAAAACATCTTCAATTTCTTTTTTTGATTTTTCTATATCTGCACTTGGCAAATCTATTTTGTTAAGTACAGGTAAAATCTCCAAGTTATTATCTAATGCAAGATAAGTGTTTGCAATGGTTTGTGCTTCAACACCTTGAGAAGCATCAACAATTAAAATTGCACCTTCACAAGCAGCAAGAGAACGAGATACTTCATAAGTAAAGTCAACATGCCCCGGAGTGTCTATTAAATTCAAAATATATTCTTCACCGTTATAGTCATAAAACATTCGAGTTGGAGTTAGTTTTATGGTAATTCCCCTTTCTCTTTCTATATCCATACTATCTAATATTTGGTCGCTCATATCACGACTTGATACAGTTCCTGTTTTTTCAATTAATCTATCTGCAAGTGTGCTTTTCCCATGGTCAATGTGAGCAATAATACAAAAGTTTCTTATTCTGTCTTGTCTTTTTTCCATTTATTCTCCGTAACTAATTAGTATTATATAAAAATTTGGTATATTTTGCAAATTATTATTTTGAAATTTTACTTTGTTATGCTAATATTTTAATAAAAGGAAATATATTATGGATTTATTTAAGACTTGGCTTGTTGAATACCCAATTGCTCATCGGGGGCTTCATACCGATGAAATGCCGGAAAACTCTCTTGGTGCTTTTCAAAATGCAATAGACAATGGCTACCCTATTGAACTTGATGTTCATCTCACTTGTGATGGAACAGTTGTTGTTTTTCATGATGACAGTTTGGCAAGAGCAACAAGCAAAGATGGCTATGTTAAAAATTTAACAAAAGACACATTAAAAGACTATTCTCTTTTTGGAACAAAATACACTATTCCAACATTAAATGAAGTATTGGAATTGGTTTCTGGTCAAGTTCCACTTTTAATTGAGATTAAAAACACAGGAAAAGTTGGTGAACTTGAAAGTGCCGTTTTTAAAATTCTTAAAGATTATACTGGCGAATATGCTATTCAAAGTTTTAACCCATATGTACTTGAATGGTTTAAGAAAAATGCCCCACAAATTGCAAGGGGTCAACTTGCTGGATATTTTAAGGGTGAAAAATTATCTTTTATCAAAAAGTTTGCATTAAAGCGTATGCTTCTTAACAAAAAAATATCTTGCCCTGACTTTATATCATATGATGCAAGGAATGTGCCAAATAGATTTGTTAAGAAATATAAAAAATTACCACTTCTTGTTTGGTGTGTTCGCAGTCAAGACGAATATCTTAAAAAAGTTAAATATTGCGATAATATTATTTTTGAAAACTTTGAGCCAAAGATTTAATTTATTTAAAAAACAAAAATGTAGTCAGTGGACTACATTTTTTTGTGTATAATTTTAAAACAAAATATGACTTGCCTCTTTTAACTTAAACAAACTATCTACTAGTTTCATGGCCACAATTTGTACATTTATAATAAGTTGTTGTTACTTTTGAAGTTGTTGTATATGAATAACCTTCTTCATATTTCTTTGTTTCTATTTCTCCCACCTTATTCCCATTACTATCTTTTATTTCACTTGTTGTATAACGATATCCACCCGGAACATAATTTTCATGATCATATTCATGAGTATCTGAACCAATTACAATCTTTGTACCATACAAACCACACTTATCACATAATTTACTAGTCACACTTACAAATGGAATAATTATTACGAAAAATGCACCATATCCAATTAAACATATCATAGCAGGTATATGCATATCACTAACACAAGAAGCGACAATGCTTCCAACAACACCTACCGAAAGGGATATCCAAAATATGCCCCAAATAAATTTTTCATAATTTTTTAAGGATTTGCCTTTATTTTTTGACATAAAGATATATATTAATGTACCAAGAACAATAGGTCCAAAAAGATATATCCCAGCATTTAACCAAGAAGAAAAACAATGAATAAATCCGTACGCAACTATAACAATTGCACCAAAAGGACCGTAATTATCCCAAGCACATCCAGTCAAAAGGTCATTATCCCAAAATAAAACTACACATACCGCATATCCAGCAATTGCAAGCAAAGTAACAATAGCAAGTAATATTTGACCACCTGTATTTTTATTGTCATTTTGATGAACAGTTTTTTGTTTTTTTGAGTTTAATTTTAATACTCTATTTTTTTCTTTTTGATTTTTTTCATTTATTTCTTGAATATTCATATATACCACCTTTTATCGCAATAATATTTTATGTGTGCGAAATTTTATTGTTTATAATTTTACATACAAAAATCTTCATCTTTTTTGTGTATTACTATAGAACGATTTTCTTGCTTTTTATTATTAGTTTCAATTTTATTTTGTGTGATTTGATTACTATTTCCCTTTTGAACATTCATAACTTTGTCATAATATTTTTCTTTTGTATAATCAACATAGTGACCACTATGATTTACATAAGAGTCAAAAACAGTAGTCCAAGTACGTTTGTAACTATCAACCTCTCCATCTTTGTTTGCTATTGTTTTTAATTCATCATTACTGTATGGGTAATGTCCTGGTGACGTTTGTTTGTTATATTCGAAATAACCATAATCGCCATGTACTATAAAATTAAAGTTATAGTACAACCCATCACTACTACCAATTCTTTCATTTTTCAAACTTTCCAAGACAATAAAACTATCTATTTTGTCCTTTGTTGTTTCATCTTGATTCCTGAATATGTAACTATTCATATCTTCGCTAAATTTTTCTTTGCTTTCATAAATACTAGACAAAGCCACACCAGAAGAAATCCTGCTATGTCCAACTGATGAATCGTTTATTGCCACATCTTTATAACTAAAATTGGATATATTTGAACTATCTCTTAAATACATTTTTTGATTTGAAGAAATTGTTATTGGGGTTAAAGAATTTTTAAATTCATCAGTAACCCCTTCCGCCTTTATGTAACTATTCAAAATATGTGAGTAAAAATCTTGAGCCATTACATTTATATATTTATTAAATTTTTGTGCGTATTGGTCGCTATTTATTGTAGCATAGTTTGCTACAATAGTCTTTAAATCTTGTGGAGAATATTGCCAATTGCATCCACGTTCCATTGTGGGATACTCAATGCTACTTATATTATTTGAATGCATAAGTCCTACAACATGTGTAAATTCATGGACGACAAGTCTTTTTAAAATACAATCTATGTATATACCATCATAGTCCCAACTTTCTGAGATATCAAGTAATTCATTAGTATTCAAAGTAATTTTTGCCAATTTTTCACCATTATCCTTTGTAAATATTGAACTACATCCCAAAACATTGCCACTTAACAATGGACTATCTTCTATTGAACAAGCATAAGTATTATCAAATTTATAACCATCTGCTCTTGTGTAAACTGAAATATGAAAATTTGGATTTAAACTATTATAAACTGAATCTAAATATTTGAAAGCCTCTTTTATATAAGATGTGTAGTCTTCACCAAAATTATCGTATACAAACACTTTGTATTCTTTATTTTTTGTGTAATATTGATTAAATAAACTTCTAAAGTTATTATCTATTGATATTAAGTTTTTATAAGGAACAAAGTAATCTTTTGTTACGCTAGGCTCATTATCCTGATACATATCAAAAATATCTTTTTCCTTTTCATTTACTTTTATTCTTTCTTCTGTTTGTGATGTTGTTGGTGGCTTTGTAATATTTTTCCAATAATCAACAAAGTTATCCCACGCACTACAACCTGTTAGGTTAAATAGTATACCAGCCGAACATAACATCCCTAATAATTTTTTATTTTTCATAACTCACCCCTTTTAAGTTTAAATTTTAAACAATTTGATTCAATTTTGTTGAAAAATTAGCATCCATTTTTCACTTGAATTATATTCAAATTATAATTAGATGTCAATACTTTATTTTTAATTTAAGTTAGAATATATATATATGAATTTTAGACTATGACCCCAGTGTGTTTGCTGAAAATTTAAAATATTTAAGAAAAGAAAAAAATATTAGATAAAATGAACTTGCAAGACTTCTAAATTTAAGTAATTCAAGTATTAGTTATTGGGAAAATTTCAAACAAGAACCAACAATTTCTGCACTATATAAACTTGCACAATTTTTTGAAGTTTCAATAGATTTTTTGGTAGGCTTGGATAATTAAAAAAATGTAGTCAACGGACTACATTTTTTATACTATTTACTTTATGAATTATACTCATATATTGCAGAGATTTTTGTTTTTATATTTTGTTTACCCTTGCCCAAACGAGAATCATATGCAATTTGTCTTGAAGATACCTTTTCAATCCTATTTTCAAGTTTAACTGCAAGTGTTGGTGGAACAATTGAGAATTTGGCAAAAGCGATTTCTCCATATTCTGCTGTGTTGTATACCCTTAACCCTTTACGATATCTTGACATTACTTCAAATTCACCAATTGGAACATTTTTTATATAACCTTTGAATGTTGCAACCGTAACTGCACCACTTTCTGTTATTTGATCAGCATACACAACTTCATCACCAAATTCAATATTCATACCCATAACACCTGCTGTTACTCTTCCTGTTGGTTGAATATCCCTACTTTCAAAGTTAAGAACCATTCCTTTTTTTGTCACCATTAAGATTGATGAACCTTCTATTGCAGTTTGAACTGCAATAACTTCATCTTTATCTTTTAGTTTTATTGCTTGAATGTTATTTTTTGAAACAAAGTATTCTTTCATACTAGATTTCTTTACCATACCTTGTTTTGTAAAGAATACAATATCTTCAAGCGACATTAAATCTTCGTTATCTATAACTCTTATTTCAACAACTTTTTCATCAGGTTGAACATTTTTATCAAGAGTGTTAAGCAAACAACCCTTATCTCTCCACTTACCTTCTGGAACATCGGCAATATTGATTTTTATACAATTACCATAGTTTGTAAATAGCAATGCCTTTTGACTTGTAAGTGCGTTTCTTAAAATCAAATGAACATCATTTAATGTTGATGTGTCTGTAATTTCTCTTTGTGCCAAATTATAATTTTTTAGTGGTATATTTTTTAGTGTACCGCTTGCAGTGTAAGAAAGCATAACTTCTTTTGCAAATGCTTCTTCGTGGTCAATTTCCACCTTGTCAATATCTTTGTCTTTTAGAATAACCGACAATCTTTCACTCTTATATTGTTTTTTAAGTTGACCTAATTCTTCTTTTACAACATTATATTGTAATTTTTTGGAGTTATATATTGCTGTTAGGTGTTCAATTTGGACTTTTAACGCAGCAAGTTCTTCTTCAAGTTTTGTAATTTCCAAATTAACCAAACGAGCAAGACGCATATCAAGTATTGCCTGTGCTTGTTTTTCAGATAAATTAAATCTTTCTTTTAACTTTTGTTTTGCTTCAACAGTTGTTGCACTCTTTTTAATGATTCTTACAACTTCATCAATATTTTTGATTGCAATAAGCAAACCTTCTATGATATGTGCCCTATCTTTGCAAGCATCAAGGTCAAATTTTGTCCTTCTTTGAATAATTTCCCTTTGATATTCAACATAATATGAAATAATATCCAAAAGCCCCATTTGTTTTGGCTTTCCATCTGCAATTGCAACCATATTTATACCAAAAGTTGTTTGCATTTGTGTTGATTTGTACAAATAATCAAGTATTGCTTTTGCATTTCCCTCTTTTTTGAGTTTTATTACAACTCTCATTCCGTCTTTGTCTGATTCGTCACGAATTTCACTTATTGCGGAAAGTTTATCTTTGTTTTCTTCTTTTAGTTGTGCAATTTTTTGTTGCAATTGAACTTTGTTTACTTGATATGGGAGTGCAGTAATTACAATGGCTTGTTTGTCGCCATCAGTTTCAATTTTACAAGTTGCACGAATAATTATCTTACCTTTTCCTGTTGCATAAGCAGTTTTTAATTCATCGCCCGCAATAATTTGTCCACCAGTTGGGAAATCTGGTGCTTTTATATATTGCATCATTTCATCAAGTTTTATTGATGGTTTGTTTATATATGCAATAACTCCATCGCAAACTTCTGCAAAATTGTGTGGTGGGATGTTTGTTGCAACACCAACGGCAATACCTGACGCTCCATTTACCAACAAATTTGGGAATCTACCGGGCAACATATCTGGTTCTTTTAGTGTATCATCAAAGTTCAAACTCCAATGAACAGTGTTTTTGTCCAAATCTCTTAATAGTTCCATTGCAAGTGGTGTAAGTTTTGCTTCGGTATAACGCATTGCAGCGGCGCTATCGCCATCAATTGAACCAAAGTTTCCATGTCCATCAACAAGTGGCTCACTCATAGAAAATGGTTGTGCCATCCTTACCATTGCATCATAAACACTGCTATCTCCATGTGGATGATATTTACCCATACAGTCACCGACAATTCTTGCCGATTTTCTGTATTGCTTATCTGGTTCAAGACCAAGTTCAAGCATAGAATATAGTATTCTTCTTTGAACAGGCTTTAATCCATCTTCAACTCTTGGCAATGCTCTATCCATAACAACATGCTCTGTGTATGGAATCATTGCATCATGAAAAACCTCCTCAAGAGATTTGTATATAAGTCCCTTGTGTGGAGTATCCCCATTTCCATTTGAATATGTTGTTTCTTGATTTGTTTCTGTTTTTTTGCTTTCTTTCACGACTGTTCCCTTACTTTTTTTATCAATTTTTGGTGTTTGATTGTTATCCATATCAAACAACCCCATTTGACCTTCTATTGCCACGTTTTGTTCCTCTTTTGGTTCTTCTATTGGTTTTAAATCTAGTTCATCATAACAGATTTGCCCAACAATAATGTCATTTTCTGGGTTTTGTGGCGAATTTTCTTCAAAATCCACTATTTCTCCTAACTTAACATATCATCACTAAATTTATCTTGTCTATTAAAGTTTGCATGTTCAGCAATATATGCCTTTCTTGCATCAATATTATCTCCCATCCAAGTTGTAACCATCTTTTCCGCTTCGGCCGCATCGTCAATAGTAACTTGAACCAAAGTTCTCTTGTCTGGATCCATTGTTGTTTCCCAAAGTTGCTCTGGGTTCATTTCACCCAAACCTTTGTAACGTTGTATTTGATAACCCTTTCCAGCTCTTTCTATTGCTGCCGGAAGTTCATAATCAGAATACACATATTCTGTGTAATTCTTCTTGTATACCTTGTAAAGTGGTGGAAGCCCAACAAACACATGACCATCGGTGATTAGTTGACGCATATATCTAAAGAAGAATGTTAAAAGTATTGCTCTAATATGTCCACCATCTTGGTCTGCATCGGACAAGATAATAACTTTGTGATATCTTAAATTATCAGCATTATAATCTTCGCCAATTCCTGTTTCCAAGGCACTTATCATTGTTCTTATTTCTTCATTTCCAAGAACTTGGTCAATTCTTTTCTTTTCGGCATTAAGTGGTTTTCCACGAAGTGGTAAAATTGCTTGAAACATTCTATTTCTACCTTGTTTGGCACTGCCACCCGCAGAATCCCCTTCCACGATAAACAACTCGCTTTTTTCACCTTTTCTTGATGTGCAAGCTGCAAGTTTTCCAACAAGATTAAAATTGTCTGCTGAACTTTTTGCTCTTGATATTTCTTTTGCTCTTTTTGCCGCTTCTCTTGTTTTTGCTGCTTGTTTTGCTTTGTCCAAAATAACTGTGGCAATTTTTTCATTTTCTTTCTTTGCAAAGAATTTGCCAAGTTCCAAAACTGTTAGTCTTTCAACTTCTGTTTTTGCTTCTGGGTTACCTAATTTTGTTTTTGTTTGACCTTCAAATTCAACACTATGCATTTTTACTGCAATAATACAAGAAATACCTTCCCTAAAGTCTTCGCCCATAAAGTTTGAGTCTTTTTCTTTTAGGTATCCAGAATTACGAGCATAGTCATTCATAACTCTTGTCCAAGCACTTTTGAAACCAACTTCATGAGTTCCACCTTCGGTTGTTGGAATGTTATTTACATAACTGAAAATATTCTCTGTGTAACTATCAGTGTGTTCAACTGCAATTTCAAGTTTAAGAATATCACTTTCGGCACTAATATAAATTGGAGAAGAATATAATTTGTTTTTATCTTCATCAATATATTTTATAAAGTCTTTTATTCCACCTTCATAGTGATAAGCAACATGAGTGTTTGTTCTTAAATCGTCCAAAATAATTTTTAGACCTTTGTTAAGAAATGCAAGTTCTTTTATTCTTTTGTTAATTGTGTCAAAATTGAATTGCAAATCGCCAAACATTCTGTCATCAGGCAAAAATGTTACAGTTGTTCCTTGCTTTGTTGTTGCTCCAATATCGTGAAGTTCGCATTGCGGAATACCACTTTTTAGTTTGCCATTAACTTCTTTGCTTGCAAACTCCATATAGTACTTTCTACCTTCTTTGTCAACTTCAACTTTAAGCCATCTTGAAAGTGCGTTTGTAACTGATGCACCAACGCCATGAAGTCCACCAGAATATGAATAACTTTTGTTGTTAAACTTCCCGCCTGCGTGAAGTTGCGTGAATACAACTTCAACACCTGACTTTTTTAATGTTGGGTGCATATCAACAGGAATACCACGACCATTATCACTTACAGTTGCACTACCATCTGTGTTTAGTGTGATTGTGATTGTGTCGCCATAACCATTTGATATTTCATCAATACTATTATCAACAATTTCCCAAAGTAAGTGATGAAAGCCTTTTATTCCGGTTGTTCCAATGTACATACCAGGTCTTAATCTTACCGCATCAAGTCCTTCAAGAACCACAATATCTTTTGAATTATAAGAATTATCCATATTATCCGCCTAATTATATTTTATCTATTCAGTCTATTTTAAAACAAAAAACTATTTTTGTAAACAAAAATATTAAATTTGACCATTTCAAAACCTGTCGTTGCATTAATTATGTATGTAATTAAGAGTTTTATGTACAATAATTAAAAAATTTGAAATGCTATTCTGCTTATCAAAAACAATACATTATAAAAAGTTAAAATGCTACAACTGAATAAATAATTTAACAAACACCTACATAAAATATACAGAAGGTAAATTATGAAAACAAAAACAATAGTTTTAACTGGTGGTGGAACTGCTGGGCATATTATGCCAAACATTGCTCTTATTGATGAGTTAAAAAAGCATTTTGACAAAATCTATTATATTGGCTCATCTGGAATGGAAAAAGATATTGTAAAAAAATACAATATTCCTTTTTATGAAATTACAGCGAGCAAATTTACAAGGAAACTATCTTTCAAACTTGTTGCCCTACCTTTTAAGTTATTAAAAAGCATTAAGGAAACAAAAAAAATACTTAAACAACTTAACCCTGATGTAATATTCTCAAAAGGTGGATATGTTTCTGTTCCTGTTGCAATTGCTGGGAAAAAATTAAAAATTCCTGTAATAACTCACGAAAGTGATTTAAGTATGGGGCTTGCAAACAAGATAATTGCTAGATATGCCAAAAATGTTTGCGTAAGTTTCCCTGTAACAGTAAAAGAAAATAAAAAGTGTATTTACACTGGCTCTCCAATTAGAAAAGAAATTTTTGAAGGCAATAAACAAAATGTATTAAAAGAATGTTATTTTGACACAAATAAACCGATAATACTTTTTGTTGGTGGTAGTTTGGGAGCAAAAGCAATAAACGATTTTGTAACAAACAATATAGCAAAATTAACACAAAAATATAATATAATTCAAATTGCTGGAAAAAATGCAAATGAAATAAATAAAAAAAATTAAAAAAA
>CAMEUD010000032.1 GCA_945937975.1 uncultured Clostridia bacterium | reverse complement strand
TATTTTTCTTGGTTTACTGCTTAATGGGGCTTGGAGTTTGGTTCTTGTTTGAACAATTCTTTACCATTGCAGATAACCATTATGATATGTTACAAAGACACAAAAAAATAAAACAAGACAAATTGGCACTTATGTGTCAACTAAACGGAAGGAGTGAAGAAGAACCTATGTATGAAGAAAATGTAAATAAACTTGTGATAAAAGATTTAACAAAAAGATATTCATCAAGTGATGTGTATGCGGTATATAAAGCAAATTTGGAAGTGAATGGTGGCGAAATATTTGGATTTTTGGGGCCAAATGGTGCCGGAAAAAGTACGATAATCAAAAGCATTGTTGGAATTCAACCAATAACGAGTGGGGAAATTGATGTGTGTGGCTACGATGCCGAAAAACAACCGGTAATGGCAAAACGCCAAATTGGTTTTGTTCCTGACCATTATGCACTTTACGAAAAATTAACAGGCAGGGAATATATTAACTATATTGCTGATCTTTACGATGTTTCACTTGAAGATAGAAATGCAAGAATAAAAAAATATGTTGACCTATTTGAACTTAATGGTGCATTTGAAAACCAAATAAAAACATACTCACATGGTATGAAACAAAAAATTACAATTATTGCTGCTCTTGTTCATAATCCAAAAATTTGGATTCTTGATGAACCATTAACAGGTCTTGACCCAACAAGCATTTATCAAGTAAAAGAATGTATGAAACAACATGCAAAAGAAGGTAATATTGTATTTTTCTCAAGTCATATTATTGATGTTGTTGAAAAAATTTGTGATAGAATTACAATCATAAAAAAAGGTCAAATTAGAGCAACTGCATATGTAAAAGATTTGGAAGCAAAGGGTATTGACCTTGAAGAGTTTTATCTTAACATAATAAATAGTGAAGATAATGACGCAATTGTTGTAAAAACCGGCGAAAAAGAGAATGCTTTGCCAAAAACTCAAACAAAATAATAAAAGGTAAAAAATGAATCACTTAAAACCACTTGTAATGATGCAATTAAAGGACAAAATTGATTTTTCGTTCCTAAAAAGCAAAAAGAAAACAATAACCAAAGTAGTGTTTACTATTTTGGCTTTTGTTGCAATCACTGCACTATGCTTTGCATTCTTTAAAGTCAGTGCAATGCTAAATCTATTTTCACTTATTTCAACAGTTCCATTGTCAGTTGTTGTGGTTGCATTCACAATAATGTTTTTGCTTTCGTGCATATCTTGCACATACAATTTGATGCAAAAATTATATTTTTCGCCTGATAATCAAGTTCTGCTTACTATGCCAGTTAATTCAAATCAAGTTTTTGTGTCAAAACTTATTGTGTTTTATATTTATGAGTTAATAAAAAATTTCTATTTTATGATACCAATGTTTTTGGGATATGGAATTTTTGCACATTTTTCAATACTTTTTTATCCTTGGCTTATTATTTGTTCTTTCTTTATCTCAATGTTGCCGGTGCTTATTGGTGCAATATTAAGTATTCCACTTATGTTTATCTCATCAAGATTAAAACAAGTGCCGATTGTAAGGCTAATGCTTTTTGCTTTGGTTTTTGGTGCAATAATTTTTGGTGTTGTAAAGCTAATCTCAATAATTCCGGCAAACATAAATATCGTTCAAGATTGGGGAAAAATTTATTGGCGAATTCAAGATTTTCTTGCTTGGTTCAATAATTCATTTATTGTATTTTCGTATCTTGTTGAAATGTTATGTGGTCATATGGTCAATTTAACATTCAAGTTATTTTCAATAAATACTTTGTTTATTTTCCTTGTCTTGCTTGCAAGTATTATTTTATTATTCTTTATTGGATATTTTCTTGCAAGGCCACTATTCTTTAAAATGGCATCAAAACCTTTTGAATACAAAAAGAGAATAATAAAAAAACAATATGAAAACAAAAAACATAACTACTTGCAAAGTGGCGTGCTTACAAACCTAAAGTTGTCCCTTAGGAATCCACAATTTTTGTATAACTATATTGGAATTTTGATTGTTTTGCCAATCTCAATTTTGTTACTTAACAAAATATTCAATGCAATGAACACAAAACTTCTTGGAACATATATGACATTAAGTTTTAACATTTTGCTTATAACACTAATCGTTTTGTCATCAAATGTTATCATATCATCAATATATTCAAAAGATGGCAGGGCAAGTTATTATTTTAAAACCACGCCAAAAAGTTATGCCAAGGTGTTATTTCCAAAACTTATATTCAGTTTGGTAATTTCGTTTGTTGGAATTGTTGCAACAAGTATAGTATTTGGAATATTTGCAAAACTTTCCATATGGCAAATAATTATGTTTATTCTATTTATTTATGGCTTATATGCAGGGCATCTGTTTTGGAGTGCAGAGATGGACATAATGAACCCGCAAAATGAACAATATGCAACATCAGGGAACGAAGAAACAAACCCAAATGAAACAAAATCAACTGTGTTTGCATTTATCATATCGGCACTTGCAGCAATAATTTCGCTTTTGTTATTTATTGAAAATGTGAATGTTGCTTGGTTAAAATTGATGATTATTAGTTTGGTTTTTTGTGCTTCAAGAATTTATTTATATTTCGACAAAATCAAACTCTATTACAAAGAAAAATAAAAAGGAAACAATATGAAAAAATCGGTTGTAATCTTAATACTAATAATCTACATAGCATCCATTGCTTTTGTGGGATTTTTTGGTATGAAGATGTTAAGTTATAATGAAGTAATAAAGCCCGAGAAAGTTGAAATAACAAACCAAGACCTAAAACAAACAAGTGACAGTGAAGGCGATTATAAATATATAGTACTAGATTTTGAAGAAACAAAAACATATACAATAACATGGAAAGTATATCCGGAAACTGCATCACAAGATGTTGAATTTGTTTATGACAAAACTAACACAGTTGCCCAAGTTACGTCTTGGGGTGGAGTATCCTTTAACAAAACTGGGACAATAACTATAATAGTAAGAGCAAGTGGGGGAATGAGTACGATATATGCAAGAGTGAAAATTATTGCCATTTAAAACATAAAATTAACTCACATTAACTCTGTTTCTGTCAAAAATGCCACCATAGTCGTTTGGAAAAAACTAAACTCCTATGTGGCATTTTTGCCGAGTTGTGTTCTTGTGGTTAATTTTGCGTTTTAAACTTAAACTATTTTGTACAACCTAGGATATGCCGCATAATTTTGCGTTTTAATGTTTTCTATTATGCTATGTCTTTTGCCAAGCCTTGTTCTTGTGGTTAATTTTGCGTTTTATTCAAAAGTATACACTCAATTATGTTACATATTTTTGCGTTTAATAGCACATACCATGTGTATCTCATAATTTTGTATTTTAATATTCTATAATTTTGTCAATTGACTAAAATTTGAGTCCTATTTATCCTAACGGACAATTTATAGAAATTGTATGTATTTTTATTTCTTTGGCAAACACCCCGCAATTATGATTCCAATAAGTCCAAAAAATAATCCCAAAAAGAAACCGGCAGCACCATTTCCGCCTTTATCGCTAATGATTTCAGCACATGAGCCGGCAACTATAAGTCTAAAAAATATTAAGATTAAACATAGTGTGAGCATAAAGACCTCCATTGTTAAGATTATATAGAACAAATTGTTCCAAGTCAACATAATTTGAACATTTTGTTCTATCATAAACATATGAAAGTGTTATTTTCTGAAAGATTTAGGGAATTAAGGTTAGAAAGAAATTTGTCAAGGGTAGAGCTTGCCAAAATTTTACAAGTCAATGCAAGAACAATTTCTTATTGGGAGTTAGGGCAAAGAGAATGTAATTTTTCTCAACTATGTGAGATATCAAAATTTTTCAATGTTTCAGTTGATTATTTACTCGGTTTGGAAGATTAAAAAAGAGAGCAAGAATGCTCTCTTTTTATTATTTATTTCTTATTGCTTTTACTTCAAAAACCAAAGTAGTTCCGTTTGGTGTTTCAACATTAACAACATCGCCAACTTTTTTGCCAAGGATTTCCTTGCCAACTGGAGATTCATTTGAAATTAGACCTTCAAGTGGGTTACTTTCTGTTGAACCAACAATTTTGTATGTTACATTTTCTTCAAATGTTCTATCATAAAGGTCAACTGTGCAACCAATACCAACTTTGCTTGTGTCAACATCGTCAATAATAACTGCATGTCTTATTTTTGATTCCATTTCTTCAATTTCGGCTTCAATTCTTGCTTGTTCATCTTTTGCGGCATCATATTCTGCATTTTCACTTAAATCGCCAAATTCCCTTGCAATACCGATTTTTTTAATAACTTCCGGTCTTTTTTCAGTTTTGTATATATGCAACTTCTCTTCAAGTTGTTTTAATCCTTCTCTTGTTAAATAAACTGCTTCTTCCATAAAAAATACCCCTTTTTAATGTAAAAAAATTTCAGCGTGAAAAGTTTCACACCAAATTAACGTTGTGTATTGTAGCAATATTTTTTATATTTGTCAATAAAAATTCTCACATTTGCCACAAAAGCGTTACATAATTTTATATGTATATAATAAAAAAATATTCACAAAATATTTCTGTAAGCATTATGACAATAATTTCGTTTATTATTTTAATAGTTGGTGGAATGAATTGGATGAGCATAGGACTACTTCAATATGATTTTATTGCGGGATTTTTTGGAACGCAAGCAAGCATTTTTTCAAGACTACTTTACATAGCGATTGGAGTTGCAACTTTTTATATTATTTTTGATATGCTAAAAAACAAAGGTAAGGTGGTTCTATTCCACAAAAAAACACACCAAAAACAAAAAGAAGACGGCGAGCATTCACACGATATTTTGGCTGAATAGACTTTAATTTTGTTGACTATTTTTACATATACTTATAAAATAAAATTATGATAACATTAGTAATATTAGATGGTTTTGGAATAAATAAAAGTAAATATGGCAATGCAATAAAATTGCAAGGCACACCTTATCTTGACAAGTTAAAACATTTTCCACGCACAGAATTACTTGCAAGTGGTGAAGCTGTTGGTCTTTCTGATGGACAAATGGGTAATAGTGAAGTTGGACATTTGAACTTGGGAGCAGGCAGAATTGTTTATCAAGATTTACCAAAAATAAATAATGAAATTGCAAATGGCAACTTTTTTAAGAACCCAGCATTAAACAAAACAATGGATAACTGCTTGGCACACAATTCAAATTTGCATATTATGGGACTTGTGAGTGATGGTGGTGTTCATAGTCATATTAATCACTTGTATGCACTTGTTGATATGGCAAAAAATAAAGGTATAGAAAATATTTATATCCATTGTTTTATGGACGGTAGAGATACATTAAGAGATAGTGGTGTAAAGTTTATTGAACAATTAAAAGAACACACACAAGGTAAAGCAGAAATAAAATCTCTTTGTGGCAGAGTGTATGCAATGGACAGGGAAAATCGTTGGGATAGAATTGAAAAAGCATATGATATGCTTACACTTGGGAAAGCAGATAACTATTATCAAGACCCAATAACAGCACTTAATGATAGTTACAAAGATGGTATTTATGATGAATTTGTTTTGCCAACAATTATAGGTAAACCAGTAACTATTGATAATTATGATTCAGTGATTTTCTTTAATTACAGAACAGATAGAGCAAGAGAAATTACACAAGCCTTAACTCAAAAACCTTTTGATAAATTTGAAACAAAACATCTAAACAATTTAACATATTGTTGTATGACAGAATATAATGCCGAATTTAAAGATGTATTAATAGCATATCCACCAGAAAAAATTGGAGATAATTTATCTGCAATAGTATCAAATGTAGGACTAAAACAGTTCCATACAAGTGAAACAACAAAATATGCACATGTAACATTTTTCTTTAATGGTGGAATAGAAAAACCATATAAAGATGAAGATAGAAAACTTATTGAAAGTGAAAATGTGCAAGATTTTAGTCAAACACCAAAAATGAAAGCTTATGAAATAACTGATGAAGTTATAAGAGCAATAGCCTCACAAAAGTATGACTTTATTTTGGTTAATTTATCAAACCCGGATATGTTAGGACATACGGGAAATTTGGAAGCAACCAAAAAAACAATTGAAGTTGTGGACAAATGTGCATATGCGATTGCTCTTGCTTGTTTAACAGCAGGTGGACATTGCATCATTACAGCAGACCATGGTAATTGTGAAGAAATGCTTGATAAAAAAGGGAATATAATTACAAGTCATACAACAAATCCAGTACCACTTTGGCTTATTAGTGAAAAATATAAAAATGTGAAACTTTCAAAAGGAAAACTTTGCAATGTTGCACCAACAATTTTAAAAATTATGGGACTTGAAAAAGATATACCAGAAGGTATGTCTACTCCACTTTTTTAGGCACAAAAAACTGCGATATATTTCGTTTACTGCATAAAAAATCTGACAGTCATTTGGGAAACCAAACTCCTACCAGAGCATAGGGGTACACCAAAAACAGTTGTTGTTTTTGGGGAAAGGGAAAACCGAGCGATAAAACCGAAATTTTGTGGAAAGAATTTACACAAAATGAGCGAAAGCGAAAGTTTTGACGCCGAGTCTTGTCTATCTTGTTTTTTGTGCCTAAAATATCACACTAAACCAAGCTAAAATCATCATTTAACAGTAATTGGGAGAACCAAACTTCTGCCAGATTTTTTGTTGCAATTTTATTCTATAGGTCTGTTAGTCCTATCATATAGTCAGCAGATTCGTTTAATGTTTTGCAAATAATTAGCAAGGTGTCTAATGTTGGTTCTCGTCTACCTGCACAATAGTTATTTATTAAACTTTGAGACATATTTATTTTTCGTGCGAATTCTGATTGAGATATTTGTTTATCATATAATGTTTGTTTTAATCTTTCAGCAAATTTATTCATAAAAATCTCCATAAAATATATTTATGGAATTAAAATATGGCATTAAGGTAGATAAAATAAAAACTTTTATTAATGATAATATATTATCCAAAAAAGAATTTTGTAAAAGGTGTGGAATTGGAATAAAACCTTAAATAAAATATTAAATGGTCAAGATAATGTGAGAGTTATTGCAATATTTAAATGGTCAAGATAATGTGAGAGTTATTGCAATATATAAAATAACAATAGTAATGGGGATTAATATGAGCCAATTATATTGTTAAAATAATGAAAATATTTTTAAAATTAATCTTTATTTTTTATATAATTTATGTTAATATTTTTAGGCAAAGGGAAAATTTAAAAAATGAGTAAAATTTACAGATTTTATAAACAAAGATTAATTGAAATTAGTGGTAAGAATAGAAGTCTTTATACAAAAAGGGTAACAAATAAATTTAGTTATGACTTAGGTAAAATATTCGCAGGTGATGAAAAAATGACAAATTTACTTGTAGATTTTTTATGGTCAGGTAAAAAACTTTCTTTTGAAGTAATTGGGAAAAGTGATAAAGATTTAATATACAAAAATCTTAATGTTGAAGATAAATTAAATAAATATAAAACAACATATCAAGATGAAAATGGTGAAGAAAAAATCGACTATCTCAAAATTGAAAGAGCAAAGAAACAAGAATTAAAAAGGATGATGATTCACGAAACAAATTGCTTAAAACAATTAAAAAGAGAAATAGAAGAATTTGAAAGAGAAACAGGAAGATATGAACTTTATGTTGGTTATCCATTTGTTGAAGGCTACATTGGAAAAGATTTAATGGTAAGAGCCCCACTTGTAATGTTTCCAGTTAGCATCAATATTGAAAATGAAACAACAGCAAGTATTGAACTTTTAAGCAATGAATCAATAAAGTTTAATAAGGTTCTTTTGTTTACATATGCAACAGCAAGAAAATTAAATATTGATGAAATGGAAACTGATTTTGATGACCTTAAATCAAATGGTTTCAAAACTGTTCAAGATGTTGTTGATTATTTGGAAAAGTTTGATATACATATTAGCAATAATATTGCAAATTCATTTATTCCTTTTGTTCAAGACAAAGACCCAAAGCAAGGTGGACTTGAAGTATTTAATTATTGCATTTTGGGAAGATTTCCATTAACAAACAGTATATATAATGATTATGAAGTGTTGGAGAAAAAGCAATTAACAACATCTGCCATTGATGAGTTACTTCTTGCAAAATCTGCAAAGAAAAATAAAAAGATAAATCAAGATATGTTTCCAATAAGCAATCTTGACTATGCACAAAGCGAAACAATAAAAAATCTTAATATCAACTCCAATATGGTAATATATGGACCACCAGGAACAGGTAAAAGTCAAACTATTGTTAATGTAATTACCGATGCTTTAACAAAAGGTAAAAAGGTTTTGGTTGTAAGCCAAAAGAAAGCAGCACTTGATGTCGTTTATAATAGACTTGCAACGCTTAATCAAAAAGCAATGCTTATTGCTGACAGCGACAAGGCAAAGGCAGAGTTCTATCAAAAAGCAAAATTGGAACATGAAAATATTATGCAGATTGAAGAAACTGCATCACTTGATAAGTATCATAATTTGCAACAACAAATTGATACTGAAATTAGTGAACTTGAAAGTATGAATGATGTTTTGTTTGCACAAAGAGAATATGGTTTAACTTTGCAACAAATGTATGCAAACAGTGAAATTATTGGAAAGAACAGTAAAGATTACACTGTGTTCAAAAATATGCAACAAAATGAAGAACTTATGAATATGGATTTTGCCACTATAAGTGAAGCACAAAGACTAATCAAAGATAAGAAAAAAGATAATTTATATTTTAAATTCCTAGAAAAAAAGCAAATTAACCCACTTATAGACTATATCAAAAGCGAAATTGATATTCACACATTAAGTCAAGCACAAAATTTAATCAAAAGCGTACTATCATCAAAATTTATTCCTTTTGATATGACAAAAAGACCATATGCAAGAGATTTACTTTCATATTATCTTGAACACAATGAAAGCGAAAAAATTGACTACACACCACTTACAAAATATATAGCATCAACAAGGTATCCAAAACTTTATGCAAAGCTTAATGCAAGTCATATTCTTTTACCTATGTATCCATTTGTAAAAAACAAAACAAATAAGATAGAAAAAGAAATTGAAAGTACATTTGATGAAACATTAAAAGACCTTAAAGAATATATCCAAGGTTATGATGTTTTAAAAATGGTGCTTGAAACAAAAGGTTATTTGTTGACACTAGATAACATTGTTAGTGGAAATACAATGTATTTGAAAATGCTTGCAAATGCACTTGATGAATATGTTGAAATTAGAGATATTAATGTTTGTTTGGAAGAATTAACAGACCAAGAAAAAGCTATATTAAAATTTGCATACAAAAATAGTGATAACTATAAAAACTTTAAGTATATAGTAGATAAAATTGTTATTTTTAGAACATATAATGAAGTTATAAAGCAAGAAGATTTGCATAAAGAAGATTTATCAAAATTATCGGATTTTTCTAATATAAGGAACAGAATCTTGAGTTTAAAACAAGAACAACTTGAACTTGACAAGCGTTTATGTTATGAAAAGAATGCAAGTGAATACAAAGAATATTTTATGGAAAATCAAGAAGCCAGCAAAAACTTTTTGTATCAAATTTCAAAACAACAAAACTTATGGCCAATTAGAAAATGTATGCAAGTATACAAAGAATATTTGTTAAAATTATTCCCATGCTTCTTGCTTAGTCCAGAAATTGCAAGTCAAATTTTGCCACTAGAAAAAGAAATGTTTGACTATGTTGTTTTTGATGAAGCATCACAAGTGTTTATTGAAAATACTTTGCCATGTATCTATCGTGGAAAACATATTGTTGTTGCAGGAGATAGTAAGCAATTAAGACCAACAGCAACTTTCCTTAAAAGATATATGGGAAATGATGATTTGGAAGATTTGGACTATTCAACACAGGCTGCGTTGGAAGTTGAAAGTTTGTTAGACCTTGCAACAAGTAGATATTTTAGTAGCAATCTTACATATCATTATCGTAGTAGAAGTGAATCACTTATTAACTTTTCTAACTATGCTTTCTACTCAAAGAAATTGCAAATTGCACCTGATGTAACAAAAAATAATAAAGAACTACCAATAGAGAGAATTAAAGTTGATGGTAAATGGATAAACACAAGAAATGAACTAGAAGCAAAAACTGTTGCAGAACTTTTGTGCAAACTATTGAAAAACAAAAAAAGAACTCAAAGTATTGGAATAATAACATTCAACCTTGAACAAGAAAATGCAATAGAAGATGAAATTGACAAACTTGCATCAAAAGACCTTGAATTTCATAATGCACTTTTGATGGAACAAAACAGAAAAGAAGATGGCGAAGATATTAGTTTGTTTGTAAAGAATCTTGAAAATGTACAAGGTGATGAAAGAGATATAATAATATTCTCAACAGGTTATGCAAAAAATGAGTATGGCAAAGTTGTTGCAAGATTTGGTTCACTTTCAAATGAAGGTGGCGAAAACAGACTTAATGTTGCAATAACAAGAGCAAAGCAAAAAATCTATGTTGTAACAAGCATTGAACCAGAAGAATTAAATGTTGCAGGTTCAAAAAATGTTGGTCCAAAACTTTTTAAAGAATATTTAAGATATGTTCGTGCAGTTTCTAACAATAATAAAGTTGAAACAAAAATTATATTAGAAAACTTGCTTCCAGAAAAACAATTACAACCTATTGACCTTAATGAAAGAATGGTTACAGAACTTGAACAAATGCTCAAAGATGAAGGTTATACTGTTGAAAGGAATATTGGTAATGCAAATTACAAACTTCCACTTGCAATATATAACAAGAAAAAAGACAAATATATTTTGGGCATCGAATTTGACTATTCTGTTTTTGACAGCAGTGCAAGTATATTAGAAAGAGATGTTTATCACCCAGCATTTATGAAAAGTCGTGGTTGGAATATTTACAGAGTTTGGAGCAGAGATTGGTGGCTAAGTAAAACAAAAGTTATTAATGCTTTGAAAAAGAAAATTACAAAAATAGAGAAAATAGATTAATAATTTTATTATTGAAAATATTTTTAAATTATGATATAATATTGATAGGGAATAAGATGGATATATTATGTTAAATAAAAGATTTAGACATTTGTTTATTGCTATATCATTTCTTATAGGGGTTCCAGTAGGGGGAATTGCTGCCATAGCAATCAATACAGCTATAAACAATGAAACAAAACGAGTTGAAAGAGAAAAATACAAAGATGTTTTACCATTTTTGCTTGAAACTGAAAATGGTGTTCCAATCAAAGCAAAAGTAAAAGACCCTATTGTTGTAAAAGTTGGTATGACAGGCGAAGAAAGAAAGCAAGCAATAAAAGCAATAAATGACCTTGATAGTATTAGTAATACACTAAATTATAAAATTCTTGACACAGATAATAGTTCAATATATGCTGATATAAACATATCAGTTGATAAGAATTTGCAAGAAGCAAAAGAAGCTTTTGGAAACACAAATTTCACTTACAAAAAAGAAACTGGTTATCTAATGTATCCACTAAATATCACAATTGATGATA
>CAMEUD010000031.1 GCA_945937975.1 uncultured Clostridia bacterium | reverse complement strand
ACCTACTTTTTGTGGAGCACCTTCAAGTGAAGTGAGTGAAGTACAATTACTACAACTAAAATTCTCACATACTTCTTGTGGTGCACCTTTAAGTGATTTGAGTGAAGGACAATCACGACAATAAAAATCTTTATCAACTCTTCCGAACTTAAAAGGAAGTTTACCATCTACCAAATCCGTATCACTTATAATGATATAACTTTTACTATTAATTACATTACCATCAGTTATATAAATAGATTCTGGTTCCCATTGATTCTTTATAAATTCTTGGATGCGATTTGCCTCATCATCTTTTCTTTCTTTAGCGGTATTAGATCTTTTTAATGCGGAACCCCACATTCCTTCTTCTATGAATTCACTAAATTTCTTAATCATACGATAATTCTTATAGATTATTTATGATAAAAAAAGGAGTTACCTTTGTAACTCCATTTTTAAAATAAATCATCATCTTCATCTTTTAAAATATGATTCATTAAGCTTTCATCCAATCGTTCTATATTAATGACTTCATAATTTCCATCTTCTTTTAACCAAATCAATTTTCTACCAATCACCTTGATACCAATACTTTCTAACATTGTCTGATATAAATTGAATTGAATCGTATAATGTGATAATGGTTCATCATACATTGAAATGAAAGGATACTCCATATAAATTCCTTTATTTCGTGCGAAATCTTTTATGAGTGATTTGTTAGTTTTCCAGTCACCTAACACAAAACCACTTTCTTCTGGATTTTCAAGATTTTCTTCATAAAACAAAATATCACATGTACCACAAATAGGTTTTACATTTTCCATATATCTTGTGGAAAGCATTAACTCCGCACCAATACAATGAAGATTTTCTGGTTTCTCATCATAAAATTTCTTGACGGCTTCTTCTTTTGGATAAGTGGGCATAATTAAATTATACTCTTTCAGATATTGTCTTTTATTATCATCACAAATCAACTCTGGATGACCACACATCAAATTAGTATAACTTTCTCCAAAAGTGTGTGTTCTAGTTCCAGAAATAGTACTCCTTAAATTGTTATATTTCCAATCCCATAGTACTTCTTCTTTTGTTTTACCCAACTTTCTTGCTGAACCAGCGGCCTTTTCATCCCAATTAACATAAGGTTCATATAATTTTATAATATTAGATACTGGGGTATATTCTTTTTCTCCAATAAAATACTTATGACCTTCTTCAATAAAATTTATTTCACTAAACTTCTGTTTAATTAAATCTCTAGTTTCTTGTCTTATAATATTTATATCTTTCATTTTAAAACTCCTATAACCATTTCAGGTGTAATAACAACATACTCTTTATTTTCAATAATCATATACACACCACCCAAATCACAAAATGCAATATGCTCACCAACGGTAAATTCCGTTTCACACCCAATACTATCAATATAACCAGTATATGGTTGTGGTATTTGTGCTGTGTTTTTATCTATATTTGTTAAATATTCATCATCACTTTTATCTTTTTTGATGATTAATACATTATTAACAGCATCTAACTTTTTCATAATTTATTTTTTATTCTTATAAATAACTCTTTTACCAATCGTTTATTAGTATCTGTCAAATCTTTATGTTCTAAATAATCATTCAAATATTCTTCAGATGTCTTAATTTCTGTTGGTGTATCAATATTAACTGATGATGTTTTTAAGTCACCTATTGTTTTAATCTTAAATTCCATCACAATATTAATTAATTCTTCTCGTAATGATTCAAAATCACATTTAGTGATGTCATTCGTATCAACCAACAAGTCAATTATATTATGTTTCCATTTCTCTTTTAACTCTTCAATAGTATTATCAAGAATATTATAAATTGACTCTTCGATAAAAATTGGTGAAAATTTATTTTCAACAAACTCTCGTTCACCACTATCCATATCTAAAACAGTAATACCTTTAGTGTTTCCTATATCACCACGATCTTTATGATATGGTGATCCAACATAATGGACATTTTTTATATCTTGTCGGATATGAATATGACCAGCAAATACTTCAGCTTTCTTAAACTCTGATTTAGAAATAGATTTATCAACAGACATCATGACACCTTTATTGTTTATAACGGCACCACCAATCTCTAAATGTCCAAAAACATAATCAACAGTGTATTTCTGTAATAATGATTTCTGTTCATTTATATTTTCCATCCAAGGCACAAACAATACTGATTTATCAGCAATTGTTTCAACACATGGTTTATAATATATTTTAACATTTGGTATGTATTTTAAAATATTAACAGAAGTCATTTTGGTATCATGTTTTCTCATCATATCATGATTACCTACAATTATCCTGATGTCATTAAATATTTCTGAAAACTTTTCAAATAAAGTAATCGCGACATTGATAGTCTGTATACCAATATTTGACCTATTATCAAAAACATCACCACAATGTATCAAGATATCATCTGGTTGAACATTCTTTTTCAAATATGGTATGAGAGATTTAATATAATATTCATAACATTCTTTTAACCATATTTCATTATCACCTTTCATACCGAGGTGAGTATCTGCTAAAAAATATACTTTCATACATTAAATATAACAAAGATGGTTAAATATTAATTCACTTAAAACTAAAAAAGGAGTAACTTAAATTACTCCTTTTATTTTTACCAAAGACCCCAACATGCAAATTCTTCAAATCCTCCGATTGAATCTACATATTCCTTCGCAATCTTGACAATTTCAGAATAAGGTTCTCCATCAATTTCCGTATCACCAATCGCACAACTAAATTGTTTAGTACGACCAGTTTCCTGAGCCTTCAACCATGCATAAACATTTATTGATAAATCTCCCTTTGAAATATCTTTTCCATGAAGACCACCACCTGTAACTGAATGACCCATATCTGAACCAAGTTTTCTATTCGTTGCACCAGCATCAACATTTGTTCCACCAGTCCAATCTCCAAGAGGATTAACAGTAATATCATATTCTGGATAGTTTTCAGTCAATTCCTTCAACAACTCATTAGAGTCACAATTACTCTGACAAACAATAAGTTTATTACCATCCAGAATATACTTACCATCTGTAGGATACTTCAGATAAATTTCCTGGGCAATCCTTGTGAGTTCCATCTCTTCATCTGTCAATGGTTCTCCCTTAAAGATGCCATTATCCCCACAACGGATTTCATTTTCCTGGTTTGAAGCAAGATGTTCATCCTGATTTACAGATACAAGTTTGACCTTAATTTCTTCACCAACAATTCTTTCAACAATGGATTTCACACTTTTTTCTGTCAATTTTACAGATGTTTCTGCAATAATTGTACACAGACCATGACCAATTAAAACTTCAACCGCAACTTTTGGGTTTTCTTGTTTTGTATAACAATAATCTACAATTGCTCCAGCAATTCTATCCGCAACTTTATCTGGATGTGCGGGATTAACTTTCTCTATCATCTTTTAAAAATTAAATTATTAACACTATAAATATAACAAAACATTATAAACAAATCAGATTTTTTAATATTAAAATGACAAAAAATGAATTATTTGATATCATTACAAAAAAATCAAGCACTTATTGTAATGAAAAAGTATTCAAATCACACTTCCCTCATTTCTATAATGAAATTTCTGCATTGTCATTCCCAGCTGATTTTAAATTCAGTCAGAAACTTTATCACTATTTTCATAATGATTATGATTTATCACTTGGTATCTGCACTTGTGGAAACAGATGTCACTATAAAAATTTCACAGAAGGATATCGTACATTTTGTTCATTAAAATGTAGATCTGCAGATGAAAATCAAAAAAACAAACAACGCGAAACATGTTTAAAAAAATATGGTGTAGACAATATTTTTAAATCAGATAAATTTAAACAAGAATTGATTAAACAAAATAATAAAAAATTCGGTTGTGATTATTATGTTCAATCTGATGATTTTAAAAACAAATCAAGACAAAAATGTTTATCAAAATATAATGTTCCTAATTACACACAATCAGAAGAATATAAATATATGATCCCTGATATGATTCAGAAATCACAAACCACATGTAAAAATAAATACAATGTGTTAAATTACTCACAATCAATAGAATATAAAAATAGATTGACAGAAATTAAACAAAAAACTCAACAAACCAACACTACAAGATATGGTGTTCCTTATTATTCACAAACAGGTGAATATACGAACAAAACCCAGCAAACAAATATTCAACGATATGGTGTCCCTTACTATTCACAAACAGATGAATATAAACAAAGAGTTTTATTAACCAACAATATTAAATACAACCATGATTATTATACTCAAACAGATGAATTTTTGGAAAAACAATATATAACAAAAAAGAAAAACAATTCGTTTGGTCAATCTAAATTAGAAAAACAGATATCTGATTTCTTCAAACAGCATAATATAAAATATATTAGAGAATATATTTCAGAACTGTATCCTACAAAATGTGATTTTTATCTTCCTGATTATGACATATATATTGAAATTCAAGGATATTGGTCACATGGTTCTGATGGATTTCTGAAAACTAAACCACATCCATTCAATTATAATAATGAACTTGATATGGTTCAATTTAATAGATGGAAGGAGAAGGCCAAAACAAGTTATCATTATAAATGTGCAATAAAAACATGGACGATTACAGATGTTAAAAAAAGATTAATCGCAAAAGAAAACAACTTAAATTATTTAGAGGTGTTTTCAGTTAAATTTGATGAATGTATCGATATTATTGTATCATACTTAAAAGACAATAATATATCTCTAAACTAAAAAATCCATTGATTTTTTTCTTGATTTTTCAGATCCAGAAATTCTTTTGGTTTTATATAATAACTTAAATACACATAAATATAATATGATAAAAGTAGGAATAGATTTTTCAGTCACATCACCGTCTATTTGTATTGAAAAAGATGGACATTATGAGTTTTTATCTTTTTTTGATGATGGTGGAAAAGATTATACAAAATCAAAATCAAAAAAATATCAATATCATAATATGATATCAGATATTGTTGAACTAATTCCATATACTCGAAATATTGATAAATCTGATTATAGGTCAGAACAAAAAACAAAAATGAGTTCTGCCAGAAATATCGCACGACTTATCGTAGATAAATTAAAAGAAAAAATTGGAAATGAAGAAGTTATTATAGGTATAGAAGGTTTTAGTTATGGTTCAATTTCTTCATCAACACTGGATTTAACATTATATCAATCTTTTCTCAGAATTAAACTTCTTGAAGAATTTGGAGATGATTGTATAGTAATAATCTCACCATCTGAAGGTAAAAAGAAATTTTCAGGAAAAGGGAACGCAAATAAAGACATTATGATTCAATCATTTATAGAAAATCGCATCAATGATTCAGAAATTGAAAATAATGAATTATGGAAATTCTGTGCAAAAAATGAATTGGACTATAAAAATATAAAACCTATTGATGACCTTGTTGATTCATTTGGAATATTAAAGAGCATATAATGATGTTAAATCAGATGTAAATATATGTGGGAAACTATTATAAAAAAAGTGGTGGATTTTTTCCACCACTTTTATTTTATACAAATCTTACAGGAGTTATGCAAATCTTACAGGAGTAAGGACTACATATGTTTTCACATCCTCATCATTATAACTGATGAACTTCACCTTGTTGGAGTGGAATTCTACATAGTAGAATTTATCATTGTCAATCCAATCAAAATATAGTTTGTTGTAACATGCAAGATGGTTTTTGAGGTCTTTAGGATTATTAAGCTCAACGAGGTTCAACTTCTTTGAATAAAGTTTTTCATACTTCTGGAATGCTTCATAATTACTTTCATTAATGATTTCATTAACTTCTGAACGAACATTCTCATCAGTAGATTCAATCTCACTAACATACACTTCACCATCTGCCAAGTTAAAGAATACACGCACTGAATCCTTATCCAAACTGAACAAATTAGATAGGTACTTAAATTCATTATCATTAATGCTAATAGAGTATTGAAGATTTGTCATATCTTCAAAAATACTCTTCTTATTGGCTTCTGGAATTTCAAGGAAATCAACAGCAGCCTTATCAGCACAAGCAACAGTCAAATTCACCTCATCATTCGTGACATATACTTTCTTTGCATAATTATTATCTTCAACATCAAACACAACACTAACATTTTCATTACCAGCCAATGAAAGAACTTGAATCAATTTATTTGCGTTTGCAAATTGAATCTTTACTGGTCCATCAAAAGGATTGTTAATACAATCACATACCTTTTCAAGATTTGCATACACCGCCTTTAAAGCAGACTTTGTTTTGTTGTATGCAGTAGACTCAAACTCACTACCATTTAAAGTAATGAAAATCAAATTGTCCATTGATGATGAACGTTTCAATAATGAAATGAACTTTTTGGTGTTTACACCATTTAAACTAATTTTATTCATAAATTTTAACTATTAAAAATTTTTTTCTTACACTTTAAATATAACAAAAAATATACATATTAAACAATTTTTTTACCATAAACCTGTTTCATATGTCATAGAAATATCAATTCCAGTATATCCCATTGCCTCAATAATTCGATTGATAGGTTTTAATACAAGCAAATCAAACATTCTATCCCTATCCACTTCCAAATTAATCGCAACATCCATTGGAAAATTACCAGCTGGATAACTAAATGCTTCACACATATTTTTCGACATACCATCCGTATATACTTCATAATAAGTACCAGAATTATCTATACCTTTTTTAATATTTTTGCTGAATAACTTATACATTTCTGGATGTTTCATATAATCCTTCACAGAAATCTGTGTTTCCTTTTTCCAATATGTGTATCTATTTGTTGGTTTTACATAAACAACACACAACTTATCAGAATCAAACAATGTAGAATATTTTTTCTTAAACTTATCATTATTATTAATGATGTAGTTAAATAAAGATGCACCTTGAATAGTTACCATTGATTTTGGATTTAACTCTATACAGTCAGTATCATTAAGTACATAATCCGTATATTTGTTCATACCCTTATTCAAACTGATAGTTTCAATATTCTGTAACATAAATTGTTTCTTAACATTAGTGAGCTGTTTAATAAACCCATCAAGCGTGAATTCTTCTTGCTGAAAAATCCATTTAACTAAATTAGTGAGTTGTTTTTTAACCCAAGGTGAACTAGATGTCTGTGCAATCTCAACACCAGTTGCTTTAATTTTTTCACACGAATCATAATACACATTAGGTTCAGCCCAAGTCATATTCTTGATATACTTTTTCTTTGCCAACCAAATACCAGCCTCATTATATGCTTCCAACTCAAAATCAAGAATATTTGGTGTCCCATTCTTTTCAGCATACTTCTCATGTATCTTTTTAAGAAAATCAGACATAAACACTCTATTAAGCGTCAAACAAAATTCTCTACCTTCAGGATCTATCTGGTCTATTTCGTATGAATACTTGTTTTCATCAATCTGTTCAACTTCAAAATATTTCTTGGCATCTTCTATTGTTGGATAACCACCAGATGATACATATGTAAAATCTTTTTGGTCATTTTGTTTATTAAGCGTCGTTAATCTCCAAACTGGATGTTCCATCCAATCAGTAGTTTCTACAATACTCTTGTATGAAGCATAAATTGAATTATGAATCAACATATTATTGGCAATAAATGTGTGGGTTTCATCATCCATCTCTATATCATAAACATATTCATCTTCAAAATCACCAACACATTCACATCTCAACACATCTGATATTCTAACATCATCATTTTTAATACAAACTAATTGATCAAAACAAACATCAATATCATATGGTTTAATTTCCATCAATTCACCTTCACGTAATACCATAACAGAATGATCATTAGTGATTGTTATTGTATTACCAAACTCATCATCTATTTCCCATTTTGGTTTTGTAACTTTATGTCTAATTACTCTTTTGACATTACCATAATATTTCTCAAAAATATTATCTTGATTTATTTTAATATTCAATACTTTATTACTACAATCAACACTCTCATGTCCAGCAAGTGTAGAACCCATATCTTCTTTACCAATATTATAAAGTTGTTCTATGGTAATTTTATTTGTCTTGTTTATCTTTTTTATACTTTGATACATATAATTTTTTTATTTTTTCAACCAAATTAAATATAACACCATTTCTGTCTTTTCTGATATTAGATTCCCAAACAATTTCAAGATTATATTTCATTTCATTAGAAATTATTAAATTCCTATGTTCATCATATTCCCATATTTCTTTTGCGGTCATATGTCTTAATTGATGAACATATTCAGAATCATATTTATTCGGATTACAATGCCAATAATCTCCATTTAATTCTATAACTAACCTCAATTCAGGTATATAAAAATCAAAAAAATATAGTTTATTTTCTGTTGACCACCTCCAATGTTCATTGTCTCCATAACAATATTTAAAATTCAATCCATTTTCTTTTAAAGAAGATACTAAATTATCAAAAAATAATTGTGAAAATTTAGAATAATGTTTTTTATCATTAGATGATTTTAAATATTTCTCATATTTTTTTCTTCCTTCTTCTTCACCATATTTTAATATATACCCATTTATATCTCTAGATTTCAATAATATGATATATTTTGCCTTATCTTCACCAAATTTATCTATCAAATATTCATTTGTTGATGTATATGATTGTTTTTCTATATACTTATCCCAAATTGATTTTCCTTTTTCTTCACCATGTCTTTTTATTAAATTATCTATTGTAACAGATCTCGATTTATTATATTCATCATATTGTTCTTTTGTCCAACCATATTTTTTATGTTTATATTCAAAAGAATTCGTATATGCTTGTTTTCTCCTGTATTCTTCAAAAACTTCTTTACCCTTTTCTTCTCCATGTTTTCTTATACAATTATCAAGAGTAGGTACAGATAATTTATTTTTTTCATCTATTACTTCTTGTGGTATATCAAAAGCATATGAAACATACTTATTAAAAGTATTAAATATTTTTGATTTATTTTTATCTCTAAAATCAGGATATTTCTTTTCAAGACAATATTGACAAACACATATGGGAAATTTAGTACCATTTATATTTTTAGTAGTTCTATATGTAGTACCACTATACTTATACCCTAACAGACCATCATTCCTAAATGTTACTTTTGTATTTTCATACCATATAGATTTATCACAATATTTACATTTAGTTATGTTTTTATTTTCTAATAAAGTCAATTCATCTTGACTTATGTGAACTAATTCATTGCATCTTGCACCCATATTAAATCTGTTTCTTTTATATCTGATACAAGAACTTTCATTTCAACACCATCTCTTAAAATTTTAATATAATCATTCATTGAATATATTTTAATCCCAGATTCTGTTTCAATCGAAAGAACTTCATCAGATATATTTATGGATGTATCAAATGCACAACTATCTGTATCAATATATACTGTAATATTTTTATTAATGGGATTGTTATCAGTTATTTTAATTCCCATTTTTTCATGGGTTTTAGTATCTTTCTGCCAAACTTGTTTTGCCCATAAGTTCATAATTTTTTCCGCATTCAAGATAGCATCCTTACCTTGTTGTGTAACAGATTCTGCCAATTTTGGGTTATAAAAATAAAAAGCGTTAAATCCGAACGCCCCATATATCCCGTTAATAACGACCTTTGTACCCAACTGATAATTATTATAAATGTCTGCTTGTGTCTGACAATAAGAAATAATTTTTTCTACTTTTTGTTTTAATTCTTCAGTCATAATTAAAATACTTTTACACATTAAAATATAACAAAAAAACACATCAAAAAACATAAATAAAATAGATTAAAATTATATTGATGTTAAATAAACACAATTTCCCAACAGAATATTCAATATGTTCAAAAACTGATGTGTTCAATTTTCTCTCCCATATAAATGACACATCAGGGTTTTTTTCAAAAGAAAAAAATTTCAAAACATATTTTCCACAATTATATGAGGATTTCAAAAAAATTGAATTTCCAGATTTCACATACAAATGGAAATTCTCTCAAAAGTTATATCATTTCCTGCAAGAGGATAACGAATTCAAAATAGGTCTATGCAAAATATGTAAGACCAACAGATGTAGATTCGCCAGTTTTAAAAAAGGTTATCATTGTTATTGTTCACTACAATGTTTAGGTAAATCACAAGAACGACAAGAAAAAATTCAATCAACAAATCTTAAATTATATGGATGTAAAAATCCTATGCAAAATAAAGATATCAGACTTAAAGCTGAACAAACAAATTTAAAAAATCTAGGTGTGAAACACCCCTTACAATCCAAAGAAATACAACACAAATGGAAAGAAACAAACTTGAAATTATATGGACACGAATATAATGTCGCATCTGAACATTGTAAACAGAAAAGAAAAGAAACCAATATTGCCAACTATGGTTGTGAAAATGTTTTCCAATCCGAACAAATAAAAGAAAAAATAAAGGAAACAAATATGTCTGTTTATGGTGTCGAGTATCCATTACAAAACAAAGACATTCAGGATAAATGGAAACATACAAATTTGGAAACATATGGTTATGAATATAGTATAAACGCTCCGAAAATACAAGAAAAAGTCAAACGGACAAATTTACACAATTATGGTTGTGAAAATGTTTTCCAATCTGAAAAAATAAAGAAGAAAATTTTATCAACAAATATAAAAAAATATGGAGTTAAAAACTATGCACAAACCAATGAATTTGCAAAACAACATAGAAAATCAATAGAATATGATGGATTGACTTTTGATAGTAGTTGGGAAGTCATTGTTTATAAATTTTGCAGATATAACAATATTGATTGTGTCTATCAACCAAACAAACAAATAATTTATAATCATAATGGAGAAGAACATATATATCAACCTGATTTCTTAATAAACGGAATATTATATGAAGTAAAGGGTGATCATTTCTTTGATGGAGATAAAATGATTAATCCATATGACAGAACACAGGATTCATTATTTGAATCCAAGCATCAATGCATGAAGAAACATCATATACGAATACTACGACAAACAGATATAGATAAATTAAAAAATGGAATCAATATTTTTTGATTCCATTTTATTTTACATCATTTCCATATATCATATCATCAGTCCATAACTGAATACCAGTTGTTTTATTAAACAGACCACACATTTTCTTATTACTATTGTCATAACCCTTTCCACCAATTTCTGGACCAATAATAATATAGTTAGGTGCAATTACATGTTTTTTAATTAGTTTATACCATTCAACAAAACCGATATCAGCCATTTCATTTGGTGTTCCTTTCCAATGTTCATAAGTTTTTCCAAATGGTGGACATACAAGACATGTTTTATCTGTATGTATTATTTGTTGCAACATATCTCTTTTTGTCCAACCATACCAGTTACAGAATGATTCATTAATGTCATAACATTCTATAAGATGATCCCATTTCCCATTTATAGGAAATACAAAATTATCTTGGAACCATAATTCCGCAGCATGTTTGATTCCACCAAATCCAGCCATCGGAACATACACACCATTAGAAATATCAATTTTAGAGTCATTGATAATTTTTTTCATTGTATGTGCAGAAAGTGCAGTTACTTTAGGTGCGATTTTCGCAACGGTAAATCGTGTAAGAACTTGTTGTAACATTTGTTGTGAAGATGAAACAATCTCTCCATCTTCAACAACACATGACTGAAAAGATCTCATATGTCTTTGGACAAAATCATGTTCTTTATT
>CAMEUD010000030.1 GCA_945937975.1 uncultured Clostridia bacterium | reverse complement strand
CAAAAAGTGCCACTTGATGGGACAACTACTTTTCACGATGAAATCTATGGAGATATAACAGTTGAGAATTCATCACTTGATGATCAAATTTTGCTTAAAAGTGATGGTATGCCAACATACAATTTTGCAAATGTTGTTGACGACCACCTTATGAAAATTAGCGATGTTATTCGTGGGAAAGAATATATTTCTTCAACTCCAAAATATCAACTTTTGTATGAAGCATTTGGTTGGACACCACCAAGAACAATACACTTGTCTACGATAATGGGGCAAAATGCAGATGGAACAGTAAGTAAGTTAAGCAAGCGTCATGGTGCAGTTAGTTTTGCTCAATTGGTTCAAGACGGATATTTGCCAGAAGCAATAATTAACTATATATCTTTGCTAGGTTGGAGCCCAAAACAAGAAAGGGAGATTTTCTCTCTTGAAGAGTTGATTGAACTTTTTGATGTTAATGGAATTATTAAAACTGATGCAGTTTTTGACTATAAAAAACTTGACTGGTTTAACAGTTTGTATATTAAAGAATTGCCAAGAGAAATGTTTTTGGAACTCGCAAAAAATTATACAAATGAATTGAGTGAAAATATAAAAGAGAAATGGGATTTTGCATCAACATTATGCCAAAGCAGAATTAATAAATTAAGTGAAATTGCACATTTCTTTGATTTTTTAGATGATTATCAAGATTTTGACCTTGGACTTTTTGAAAACAAGAAGAATAAATTGGACAAAGCTGGTTCACTTGAAATATTAAAAGATATGTATAGTATATTAAAAAATGAAAATGATTGGTCAGTTGAAAAACTTAACCAAATAATACAAGATTATGCAACAGAAAAGGAAATGAAGATAGGAAAGGCTATGTGGACAGTTCGTATTGGTGTTACCGGACAAACTGTAACTCCTGGTGGTGGAGCAGAAATGCTTTATCTTCTTGGAAAAGATAAATCACTTGAAAGAATTGAAAATTGTATTCAAAGATTGTTATAAAAAAAATAAGCACAAATTTGTGCTTATTTTTTTATTTATAACTCCATAGAATCATCCAAATTGTTTTCTTTTGCCTTTTCAAGTTTCAAGTTTGGACCATAGTTCAACATTTCTCTTTTGTTTTCAAATTCGTACAATTTTGTTTCATTTTGGAATAAAGGAGTGTTATTTACTGGTATATAACCATATTTGTCGTGAGTTTTGTATAATTCGTTTTGAACGGCATTCGCATAATCAATTAAATCTTCTTCTCTAACACCCCAAACAGTGTCAATAGGTTTGCCACTCATCTCATCCTTTTTCATATAACCAAATAAGTATATTTTTGTTTTATTTGGAAGTTTTGGATGCCTACCATCTCCCAAACCGCTGTATGCCCTTGCATAATCTAAAAAATATTGATCATCTTTGCCCAAAGACTTTTTTTCATCGGTGGTTAAGTTATTTTTTGGCATAACAACTTTAAGTTGAAAGTATTTCATATTGGATTGATTATCATCAACTTTATAGTATGTTGGTGCATGCTTTAAATCTTGATGCTCAACTGTATACTTGAATCTTTGAGTTCGACTTAACATTGACAACTCTTTTTTTACTTCAACAACATCTGTTGGTAAAGAAGACCACAGTTTGCCATTGCTTTTGCCATAAGGACTATACAAAGAACTATGACACCAGTATGTGTATAAACTTGGCATAATTATAAAATTACAGTTTCTTAAATACTTTAAAGCATCTTCTTTTGTTTTAAACATATACCCATCTCTTTTAATTCTATATATAGTATACCACCTAATTAGGATACATACAAGATTTTTTAATTAAAGTATATTCAACAAGAATTAGATGAATTAAAATCAAAAAGTACACTCGTAAAAAATTGTTGCAATTTGACACCTAGTATGATAATATATGATAGCAATATTTAATTGCCTTGCTTTTCGTAGGAAAAGCCGTTAGACCAAAAGGAGGTAGTAGATGAAATACGAACTTTTATACATCATTGCTCAAGATGCAACTGATGAACAAAAAGAAGCTCTTATCAACAAATTTTCAAAAATGATTGAAGATAAAGGCGGGAATGTTCTTTCTCTTGAAAAAATCGGAACAAAGAAGTTTGCTTATCCTATCAACTTTAAAAACGAAGGTTACTATGTTTTAATGACATTTGAAGTAGCTGACGCAAAAGTTGTTGATGATATGAACAAACTTATGAACATTACAGAAAATATCGTAAGACAAATGTTTGTTAGAAAATAATTTTAGGAGATATTATGAACAGATGTTTTTTAATTGGTAATTTGACAAGAGATCCTGAACTTGCAACCACAAATAGTGGTGTTTCAGTTTGTAGATTTTCACTTGCAGTAACAAGAAATTTTTCTAATGCTGATGGTGAAAGAGAAACAGACTTTTTGAACATTATTGTCTGGCGTGGTCAAGCAGAGAGTTGTCATAAATATCTAAAAAAAGGCTCAAAATGTGCTGTAACAGGTTCAATTCAAACAAGAAGTTATGATGCACAAGATGGCTCAAAGCGTTATGTAACAGAAATAGTTGCAGACAGTGTTGAATTTTTGAATTCAAAAGCAAGTGGTGATGGTCAAGATAAGGTTTCAGTTGATAACAAAGAAGTTGCAAAACTTGAACCTATTGATGATGACACACTTCCATTCTAATAAAAGGAGTATAAAACTATGGCAGAAGTAGAACAAGTTGTTGAACAACCAACAGAAGAAGCTCAAGCACCAGTTGAAAAGGTTAAGAAATATCGTAAACCAATGCAAAAGAAAAAAGTTTGTGCTTTCTGTGTTGACAAACAAAATGTAATTGATTATAAAGACGGTAACAAATTAAGAAGATATATCACAGAAAATGGTAAAATTCTTCCAAGACGTCAAACAGGTGTTTGTGCAAGACACCAAAGAGAACTTGCTGTTGCTATAAAGAGAGCAAGAGTTATGGCAATTCTTCCTTTCAAAGGCGAGTAAAAATAAAAAAGAACTCCAAACTTCAAATTTGGGGTTCTTTTTTTTATTGTCTTTTGACTTACACTTCAAAGTGTGGCATTCTATAAAAGCAGATGAGATTTCTCATTAGTTATCGCTACGAAGTCGGTAGCGAAATGACTTTTTATTATACTTGTCATTTCAACTGTCGTCCCAGCGTTGTGACCTTAGAGAAATCTCAACATCTTAAATTTAAATTTGTTTTAAATAAATTTTTAACAGTCATTTTTGTGTGGAAGCATATAGAACTTATTTGCAAAGTTCGGTATCATCTTGCACAGAATATCCATCAACTTTGCTTAATGCATCTTCTTCATCAAATAATGCAACTGAATATCCAAAATCAGGTTCACTTTTGTCAATTTCAAAAGCATTTTCTTGTGGTTCAAGACTATCCAAAAATTCTTTAAACTTACTATATTCTTCCTTATTATTTATAAGTAAATCTTTATTGATTTTATCCAATAAATCGCTAACTTCAATTTGCATAGATTGATTATTGTGACAAAATACTCTTATTGCAGTAAAAAGTGCATTTGCAGAATCAGAATCATTTGTCTTGAATCTCTCTAATTGTACAATAGGTTCCATTTTATCAAAATAGAATTTTATTGCACCAACAGTGTTGTCAGTCTGGTCTTTTGCTGTGCATTGATAATCGGCTCCTGATTTAATAATTTCGTTGTAAACTTTTGTTTTGGCAATTGTGACAAAATATTCTTTGTTGTTTATTGTAACTTTCATAACATTCTCCCTTTTTTATGGATTTAAAATACAAAGTAAATATTTTATTAAAATTTATCAGATGATGGGCATGAGTTATTTATTCTTTTATTTGTTCTTCTTGCTTTTTTTGTTTTAGTTTTTGTCTTTTTTCTTCAAGAAGTTTTTTGCGATGTTCTTTTATTTGTTTCATATGTTCCAAACGCCTATCATATTCTATTTTTGACTGAATATATTGAGAATTTTGTGCACCTGTTGAAAATTCGTCAAAACTTTTTGATTTTGTCAATGCAAGAACTTCATCTATATATTTTGCGGCTTCATCTTCGGACATATTGAGATATTGTTTTGTAACAACTTGCAGTGCTTGAATATATTTTGTATACTCAATTGGCTTTGAGTTTGCTTTAATTTTGTTGCAAATGTGTCTTAAAAAAGAGTATTCAAGCATTGGCTTTTTGAAAGGTTGGTTGGTTTCCATACAAAATTTAAGGTTATCCAAATATTCTTGAGATTTTTCAACACTATATTCTTGTGCTTGCTTAAGAACTTTTTGTGCAAATTTTTTTCTTTGTTCGTTTATGTTACAAAAGCCAAGTTTTTCAATTCCTTTAAGTGCCATACAGTTTTTGTGAACAATGTCTTTTGTTGGTTTTGTGTCATCAAAAAGATAAGCGAATTCATCCCCGGGGACTGCTTTTAATTTAAATGATTTTGTAAAAAGCATATCTCTTATTGGTATAAGACAATGAGAAAGTTTCATTGTCGAAGTTTCGGTTTTTTTGCTATCCCAACAAGAATCAGCATAATATAGCCCATCAATACCATACTTTTCATCTTTAATATATACCATATTAACTTTGTGTGAAGCTTTGTAAACATCTTTCACAAAGTAGTCAACAGGCAAAGAAATACATTTTATATTTGGGTTCTGTAAGTATGTACACATTGCCTTTAACCAATCGGCATAACCAGCACAAACAATGTTGTTTGAGTTGTTTATTCCAACAATGGAGCGGGAAGTTATCCAACTTTCATTTTCTTTTTCTTCATTATATACTCGGTTTGTTGATTCATTATATAGGCACAAAAATTGTTCAAATGGTGATAAGTTTAAGGTTTGGACATTGTTACATTTTTTGTTTAACAGGTCATAAGTTTTGTCAAATTCGGAGTCATTCCAAAGGATGTTAAGTTCTCTAAAATTCAAATCAATATTGTTATGTCTTAAAAGTTTTGAAAAATATTTTATGACTGCAATATCTTTTTCAGTAAAACATTTGTTTTCAATATTCAAAAAGAAATTGCATTTTTTTATATTTGCAACATTACCTTTTATTAAATTAAAAACTCCACAAAGTTTTGCATAACTAGGGTAATCATTGTAACTGAAAGTAAAATCATATTCTTGGGTTATGTTTTTATAATAATCCAAATTTTTTGTAAGATTTTTTTCAGTTTCTTCACTAATTATCAAAGAAATGTGGTTACGAATAAATTCTTTCATATTATTTATTATATACTTAATATATATTTTAGTCAATATACAAAAATAAAACAATAAAAAAATAAATGTGAATAATTGCTCAAAAAAATAAAATAATAAATATAAAAGGAAAAATAAATGAAAAAAAAGGTATTTTGGGGTATTTTTATATCATTTGCTTTAATTTTTGGAATTTTAGGTGTTGGGTATTATATATATCAAGATGTAATAAATCCAACAACTTTTGCTCGTGGAGTTGAAATAAATGGTGTTGATGTTTCTGGATTAAATAAAAATCAGGCACAAAATGTTGTTTCAGCAAAGCTTATAGATAAAAGAAAAAATATTGAAATAACATTAAAACATAATGACAAGGTTTGGGTGTTTAAGGGTGAAGATTTTGAAATTGATAACCAAATTTCACCATATGTTGAAAGTGTTTTTAATTATTTTAATTCAGGAAATATTTTTGCTAGAAAAGAAAAATTAACAAAACTTGGTGGAGAAAAAATCTTTAACATATCATATGCAAAAGTTTTGGGTGGACTTGATACAAAAATAGAAAGTGTTGCAAGTGAAATCGACACACAAAGCCAAAACAGTGAAGTGATATTTGATGCAACCAAGAAAAACCCACTTTCGTTTACAGAAGAAAAAGTTGGTGAAGTTTTGGACAAAGAATTATTAAAACAACAAATAGACACCTTGCTTCAAACTAATTTAAAAATAGAAATTGAAGTTCCTGTTATAACAGAACAACCAAATATCACAAAAGAATATAATGAAAAAACTTATGGAAAGCGTGGGGAATTTAGTACCAGTTACGCAAGTTCAAATCAAGATAGAAAATTTAATATAAAGCACGCCCTAGAAAGTTTTAATGGGAAAATGATTATGCCAAACGAAGAAGTGTCATTTAACCAAACAACAGGTTCAAGAACAAAAGAAAATGGCTATAAAAAAGCAAATATCATTTTAAATGGTGTGTATATTGAAGGAACAGGTGGTGGAGTTTGTCAAGCATCAACAACTTTATATAATGCATTGCTTAATGCAGATTTGGAGATTTTGGAAGTGCACAAGCATACTTTGCCAAGTTCGTATATTTGGCTCGCATTTGATGCAATGGTAAGTGAAGGTTATAGTGATTTAAGATTTAAAAATAATACAGAGCATAATATATATATAAAAACATATACAGATGACAAAAATGCCTATGTGGAAGTTTACGGAGAAAAATTTGCAGAAAACGAGAGAGTTGAAAGAAGGGTTGAATTTTTGGGAGCAATTCCACACCCTGGAGATAGAATTGTGCAAGATACAAAAGGTGAATATTCTGACAAAGTAACATACAAAGGTGAATATTATAGACTAAAATATCCAAGAGAAGGATATAGAGCAAAAGCCTATTTGGATAGATATGTTGATGGCGAACTTAAAGAAAGTAAGCTTTTGAGAGATGAAACTTATGAACCACAGGAAGGTATAATCATTGAAGGTGTTGAAGAAGTTACAGAAGGAATAACTTTACCACCAAACACAGTAAAATTTATTCAACCACAAGATGAGAGTAAGGCAAAAGCAGACAATGTTCAAAAGAAATTGGAAAAGGAAAATCCAAGTGGATATAATCCATAAAAATAAATTTTAAAAAAAATTAAAATTAGGTATGGACAAACTAGAAAATATATGGTAATATAATGGCGTAAATAGCATTGGAGGAAATATGGAAAAACGAATTAGCAATAGAACAAGCATCGGGAATACAACCAATCCAGCATTAAGAGTAATCGCTGTTGTGGCAGCTTTTGACATACCTGAAAGAACAAGCGTTATGAAAAATGATAAAAAATTTACAAACAAAAAAGATTTATCATTGAAAAATATTGCAAAGGAAGACGTTGATTTACAAGCGTAATTTGTCTTTTTAAAAGTTCAAGATTTTTATCTTGAACTTTTTTGTTAATTTTGTTTGGCAATTAACATAAAAATATGATAATCTAAATACACTAGAGTAGTAAGGAGTAAGAAATGAAACAGTTTTTGTTTCCTGCAATTTTTTATAAAGAAGACGATAAGTACATAGTTTTATTCCCAGATTTAAACATAACCACAGAGGCTGAAACCGCTGAGGAGGCATTTTTGTTTGCAAAAGATAGCTTGAAAGTATATTGCAGTTACTCTGAAAAGTTTGATTTAGAATTAGAAACTCCAAGCACATTTGAAAAAGTTCAAAGTCAAAATCCAAATAATTTATGTATGCTTATTGATTGCTTTGTTATGCCTAATGGAATTAGAATTTAATTTTAATTAATAAAAAAAAGATACCTAATTAGGTATTTTTTTTATTCAACATAAAATGCTTTTGGGTCGACAATTTTATTATCTAACATAACTTGGAAGTGAACATAGTATGTTTCTTCTTCGCAATCTGCTTGTGTCATAATTCCCAAATATTCGCCACAGTCAATTTTTTGCCCAACATTTAAAGAACTTTCTGGGAGTATTGAACTGTAAATAGTGTAGAGCATTGCTGTGTGTCTTATTTTTATTGTGCAATATAAAACTTTTCCATTTTCATCTTTTACTGGGTCAATGCTAACAATAGAACCTTTTGCATATGAGTAAACCTTTCTATCACTGCTTGTAACATCTATACCATCATGATTTGGACCTGTTTCACTCATACTATATGTTTTTAATATTGTTCCATTTGTTACAATACTTGTTGTTCCTGCGATTTTATTATCATTGTCATCATTATTGTTTCCAATCAATTTTGGCAAATATAGTCCAACACAAACAGCCAAGCCACAAACAACAATTATTGATGTAACATAAAAAGCAATTTTCTTGAATAGGCTCAAGGGTGTTAATTTTGCTTTTTCTTCAGCTATTGATGTTTTTTTTGTTTTGCCAGTTTCTTCACTTATTTGTTCAATAATTTTTTCATCATCTAAAACTTGTTGTTTTGTTTCTTTTGCAATAGGTTTTTTATTTTCTTTTTTTGATTTTTTTGTTATTGGTTCATTTTTAATAACGCTTGGAGTAATGATTCCTTTTTTTGCTGTTTGTTCTTTTGGTTTTGGTTGAACCTTTGGTTTTGTTAGTGAATTTGAAACAAATTCAATACTGTTGTTAGAAATAATAAAAGATAGGTAATCTCTTTTTGAATTTGAGTCTACTGTAACTTTTAGGCAAAGACTGTTAAAAGAGTATGTATATACTTTATCATTGTTGATAAATGTTGTTGTTATGTAATTAATCCCACCATTAAAAGTATTTTCAAATTTTAAATTTTGTTGATTTTCTGCAAATTCCAAATTCTCTAATAATAAGCGTTTATTATTAGAGTCTTTTGTTTTATTTACATTTTCAATCAATTCTTTAAATTCGACAATTTTCATACTAACATTTTATAATATTTTAATTTTTTTTACAATAGATTTTAGCACAAATTTTAAAAATTAGGTATTATTTTGCTTTTTAATTGTGTTCATATAGTTTAGCATTGACAAAATTTAAATTTTTATATAAAATATATAATGTTTAGTAAAGGAGAAAAATATGATACAACAATCTTATGTTATGGTAAAACCTGAATTTGCAAATGACCCAAGGGTTATTAAAGAAGTAAAAAGAAGACTTGAAAATGCAGGAATAAAAATCTTGGAAGAAGGTTTTATTAAATATGATGATAGACGAGCAAAAATGCACTATCATGAACATGTGGGCAAAGGTTTTTACCCAGAACTTGAAGCATATATCACAAGTGATAAAGCTTATGGAATGAAAGTTGAAGGCGAAAACGCAATCACAATAATTCGTGAGCTTGCTGGTTCAACAAAAAATCCACAACCAGGAACAATTAGATATGATATTCCAGAAGGATTAGGTCTTGAAAGAAGAATAACTGAAAATGTTGTTCATTCATCAGATAGTGAAGATGCTGCAAGATTTGAACTTAAAATATTTGAAGAACTTTTAAGAGAATCAAAGTTAAATAGCGAAGCAAGTTTATAATATTTGCCTATTGACTAAACTATGGTTGTGTGGTAAGATATTGCCACAAAAGGGAAGAAAATATGAAAGATAATAAAATGATAAGTTTTTTAAATTATTTGCTTGATAGAGATGAATTCGACAAAAGGTCAAACTATATTGAAATAGAAAGATATCTCAATTATAGTTTGGATAGAGATATGCTTTCAAATGAAGAAGCAGAATTTGCAAGTTATATTCTTGGACTTTCAACATTTAGAAAGGGTAGAATTGAAAACTTTAACAAAATTTATGACGAATTTGCTTCAAAGAATAAATACGATTTGGAAAAATAATTTAGCAAAAAAACAACCAAAACATTGGTTGTTTTTTTTGTTATGAAATAAAAAAAGTTGCCACAAAGGGCAACAATTTTTCATGGTTGCGGGAGTTAGATTCGAACTAACGACCTTCGGGTTATGAGCCCGACAAGCTACCTACTGCTCTATCCCGCGATATTAATAACAATAATAGTGTATATCATCATAACGAGTTTGTCAATACTTTTTGTTAAAATAATTTCACTTTAAAATTATATGCAAAAATTACTATTTTATGTTATCATAATGTTATGAAAAGAAAATTTTTGATTGAATTACAATATGATGGAAAGAATTATTTGGGTTTCCAAAAAAATGGAAATTCCAAAACTGTTGAGTTAGAAATTGAAAAGGCTTTATTCAAATTATTTAACGAAAACATAACAATAGAAGGGTGTTCCAGAACAGATAGGGGAGTAAGTGCAAAAAAATTTTATTTTGCTTTTGTTTGCAACACAAAATTGCCAGAAGATAGAGTATGTTTTAAATTAAATAGATTTTTGCCAAAAGATATTCAATGTCAAAATAGTTATGAAATTCCACTTGATTATATATTAAGGAAAAATATTCAAAGCAAAACTTATGAATATACCATATACACAGGTAAGCATATAAAACCATTACTTGCAAAAAATGCTGTTTTTATTGAAGGCGATGTTGATATAATCAAAATGCAAAATTGTGCCAAACCCCTTTTGGGTAAACATAACTTTAAATCATTTTGCAACATCAATGATGACACAACATCTTTTGAAAGAACTATTTTTGATATTAGAATTTTGCAAGAAGATGATTTTATAAAAATGTATTTTACAGCAGACAATTTTTTATATAATATGGTGAGAATTCTTGCTGGAACAATGATACTTTGTGGTCAAAATAAATTAAATGAAAATGATATAACAAATTTGCTAGAGATAAAAGATAGAAGCAAAAACCCAGCAATAACAATGCAAGAAAAAGGTTTGAAATTATTTGATATAAAATTAAAAAATATGCCAAAAAACTAAAATTGGCATATTTTTTTAATATTAATTGTCTTTTTTGTTGTTTTCTTGATTATCTTCATTGGTGATGATATTGTTTTCTTTTGTATCAATAATTTCTTGCTCAACAGTTTGTTGTTCTGTTGGAGATAATGTGAAATTTTGACTTTGTGGTAAAGTGTTTGGCAATTTTACTTTTTCATTTGTAAATAGCATTTTCTTTTTGCTTTCAAGTTTGTGAAATCCTTTGCCAAGTGCTTCTTTAACAGAAACAGAGAACATAAAAGCATTTGGATCAATGTTATACACAATCTCTTTAAGTTGTCTTACTTGATATGTGCTAACGAGTGATAAAATTACTTCCAAATGTTTGTGAGTGTAACTGCCATAACCTTCAATTTTTGTTGCTCCACGCTTAAGTTGAGTATTTAACTGTTCACAAATTTCATCACACTTTGGGGAAATTATATAAAACGCTTTAATTGATTTTGGGCCTTCGATTAACACATCGGCAATTTTGCCACCAATGTAAATTGCAATAAGGGCATAGAGTGAGAGATTAAGTCCATATATTATCATTGATAATGCAACAACAAAAATATTAACACAAATTGTAACCCAGCCAACAGATATTTTTGGATTCTTGTGATTAATTACACAACCCAACATATCACCACCACCAGTGCTACCACCGGCACGAATAACAATACCTGTGCCAATACCTGACATTACACCACCATAAATGGAACATAATAGCAAATCATCGCTAAGTGATGGCATAAACTTGCAGACTTCCAAGAATAGTGCATAACCAAAAATTCCAAACAAAGCATATATTCCAAATTTTTTGCCAAGTAATTTTAATGCAAAGGCAAACAGTATAATGTTCATTATGATATATATTATTGAAATAGATAGGTTGACACCAATGAGAGATAAAAGATAACCAATAATATTTGCAATACCACCAAATCCACCAAGGACTATATCGTGTGGGCGATAAAAAATATTATAGGCACTACCCATAATAAAGCAACCAAGCAAAATCAAAAAAACATTGATAAAGTGGTTTAATATAACTTTTTTCTTGTTATTCATAAAAATCCTTTAATGAGTGTAGTATATATGAAACAAAAGTTTGTGTCAATTATAGCAACGCAACATTTTACAAAATTTTTAATATACAAACTATATGGAGAAATTATGTTATCTTTTATAAAAATGCAAGGACTTGGAAACGATTACATATATATAGATAATATTAAAGACAAAAAAGAAATTAATGTTCCCAAATTATGCAAATTACTTTGTGAGCATAATTTTAGTATTGGTGGTGATGGAATAATTGTCATAAACTATTGCAAAAATTTTGATGCAAGTATTGACATATATAATAAAGATGGAACAAAAGCAAAAATGTGTGGAAACGCAACAAGATGTGTTGCTTTTTATTTATCTCAAAAACTTAATAAATCAAAAATAAAAATGAAGTC